>JAAUUJ010000112.1 GCA_012030715.1 Synechococcaceae cyanobacterium SM2_3_1
ATTAGCGGATCCGTCTACCTGGATCCCACATTCCGCAGGGCACTTTCAATTCTCAATAGTTTTTGGGATCTGAGGCGCTGCATTCTTGACCAGAAAAGGATCACAGGCATTTCACTAACAACCTTGACTCAGATGCTCTATTGCAATCAGATCTCAACAGCAAAAGCTCTAATCCTGGATATAGTGCCTGAGGATCGAAATTCTCGATTTTGACCATAGTCGTGCGGAAGGTGGGCTGCAACTGCTTTGCAGAGGGGATAACTGTATTAACTCCAGATGGACTAAAAGAAATTCAGGACATCCAACCAGGAGATTAATTTCTGGCGAATGATCCGAGCACTCCTGGAGAGATCAAGGCAGAGCAAGTCTTGGGTACATTTGTGAAAGAAGCTGAATCAGTCATTGATCTGAGGGTTGGTAATACGGTTCTAACCACGACAGAGGATCATCCCTTCTGGGTGACAGGCCAGGGTTGGGTTAAGGCTCAGGATCTGCATGTGGGATCGGTGTTGCAGAAACTGACCGGATCAACTGTGGTGGTTGAAGCGATCGAGAGACGTAAGGAAGAGGTTCGGATTTATAACCTGGATGTTGCTGGATTCGATACCTTCTTTGTGTCGGATATGGGGATCTTGGTGCATAATGCATGTGAGCCTCCAAAGAAGGCACCTGAAGGAAGAGCATTCCCTGATAGACCCTTACCAAGGGATATGCATGGCAATCCTATTCCTGAAAGTAATGCCCCGCATACACAGCTTGGAACAAAGTCTGGACGTAAGGGCAAGTACTCGCAAGCTAGAGAGTTTGATGCGAATGGTAATCCTGTAAGGGATATTGATTTTACAAATCATGGTCGTCCAGAGCATCCGAATCCACACCAACACCGTTATTTGCCAAATGAAACTGGCGGCACACCAAGGCGCGGCCCAACTGAACCACTTCAATATTCATGAGACAAAAGAACATGTTTATGATTCCAATATCTATGGTCAACCTGATAACAATATTAGAGTTTATCGGGCTACGAGATCTATGTTGGTCCATGCTGCACCTATGGGCTACTTCTAAGCAAGAATCAGAAATTGACATCTTAGATTTAGAGGAGAAAACCAAAGCTAAATTCGGCTATCAGCTTGATTGGGATTCGCTATTGGCTATAGCTAAACAACTAGAGCAAGTAAATGAGTGTACGATAGTCGGTGTTAATCCCACCGAATCGTTACCAAATAGGAGCCTTTCCCTGGAAGATCTACGAAAGATATGCCATGTAGTGATTGAGGCTGTAGACAGCTCTTATTGGGAAGTTTTCTTGAAAGACGAGGTGTTGTCTAAGAGATTGGTGGAGAAGTTTAGCTGAACGCTGATTTGTGGTTCCAAAGGGAGGACCAAAATCAGTTAAGGAGATAGCTGATGATCTTACCAGCCAAATCAATCAGAATAGTGTGCCCTTCACAAGTCTAGGAAAAACAGGTCATATAGATTTACGTGATAGAGCGCATTTTGATAAGAAAACACAAACATTGATTGATACACCGCATATTCAAACTCGTGATCTCTTGGGAGTGTCAAGAATTTTGTGTAAGCAGGGATCCATCATTCGGGAAGACGTCCTGGATACTCGATAGCAAATCGACTCATGGCTGATTGCCAATGATGGATAGGCATCGTCTATTTCTGGGAGATCTCTCTCAATACAAAATAGAACTTTTCATTACTGATTCATCTCAAAGGCAATCTGTGTGTAAGATATTGCACAACACTTATGCAGTGAAGCAATCTGGTTCTCAACAGTAGCAAACAGGGATGGTTCTAAACAAGTATTGACTCATTCTCTTCGACCTACCTGTAACGAAGTAGAAGATCATAAGTAAGCGGGGACCCTCGATCCCATGCCGATCCAGCTAAACCCTTTGATCTGAAACTGTCATCTGAGGATCAGCTTTTTGGAAGACCTCAAGTAAACTATACATCTGATCTCTGACACCGCCATGACGGATCCCTTTCCTCCCTCAGATCTGGACGCTGCCTGGAAAGAAACCCTGGATCTCTATTTTGAGCCTTTCCTAGCCTTCCTCTTCCCAGAGGCTCATGCTGCCATCAATTGGGATCGCTCGCTTGAGTTCCTTGACAAAGAGTTTCAGGATTTGATCCCTGAGGCTGAAGTCGGTCGCCGCTATGCCGACAAACTGGTGAAAGCCTGGCTCAGCAATGGAGAGGAGGCGTTCATCTTGATCCATGTGGAGGTGCAATCTCAGGAGGACAGTGGCTTTGCCCAGCGCATGTTTGTGTATCACTACCGGATCTTTGACTTTTACCAAAAGCGGGTGATGAGTCTGGCGGTGCTGGGCGATGAGAACCCAAATTGGAGACCGGATCGCTACACTTACACCCTGGCTGGATGCGAACTCAGCCTGAGATTTCCCATCATGAAGTTGGTGGATTTCGAGGATCGGTGGTCGGAGTTGGAGGCCAGTGATAACCCCATGGCGGTCGTGATCATGGCCCATTTACGATCCAGAACCACGAAATCGGATGCTCAGGCACGGAAGCAATGGAAATGGATCCTGACTAGACGGCTTTACGAGCGGGGTTATAGTCGAGAGGATGTGATCCGGTTATTCAGGGTAATAGATCGGCTCATGACACTGCCTGCAGTGCTTAAGCGACAATTTAGGGAAGAGTTGGATCAATATGAGAAGGAGGGCCAGATGCCGCTGATCAGCAGTGTTGAAGAACTCGCCAGAGAAGAAGGGATCCAGATTGGCGAACAGCGTGGGATCCAGATTGGTAAACAGGAAGGGATCCAGGAGGTTGCTATCAATATGCTACGTCAGGGGATGTCCATTGATGAGGTCGCCAGCCTTACCAAGTTATTTACGGATCAGGTTGAGCAATTACTAGCCCAGATCGAAGAAGAGTAATTCCCCTGAAGTGTAGTGCACTCTTAGATTAGGAGAGTGCTTTCAGTATTTCAAGGATCTCATCCTTTATACCATACTTTCCTTCAACAACATTGGCAGGATCAAGGTGGTCTCCTCGCTTTTCAAGAGCGTGTTCGGGCTATGCTCAATCTGCCTGAGAGCAGCGATAATGGATAAGATGAGCATAAAGTTTTGAGTGGGGTAGCGATGACTGAGTTGCTTGAGAGTGCGATCGCCAGGTTACAAGCCTTACCTGAAAGTGAGCAGGATGTGATTGCTGCAATGATTTGGGAAGAAATAGAGGACGATCGGCGTTGGGATGAATCATTTTCCCGATCACCAAATATTCTTGCAAAATTGGCTGCTTCTGCAATGGCTGAGTACCGTGAAGGTCAAACTCAAGAACTTGACCCAGAGACGCTGTGAAATCGCGCACTACTACCGAGTTCCGTAAATTGTTTGCAGATCTACCTGAGCAGATTCAAGAGCAAACACATACAGCATATCGTCAGTTCAAGGAAGACCCCAGTTATCCAAGTCTTCGTTTCAAAAAGGTGCATCCAGAGTTGCCGATTTACTCTGCCTGTATTAGTAGAAACTATTGTGCCGCCGGTTAGTTGGATGGAGACACAGTGATTTGGTTTTGGGTTGGTTCGCACGCAGATTACGACAGGTTGTTAGAACAACTGTAACAGCACGGCATAACAATTCAAATGCAGCGGACAGACCGAAGTGCTTTCTGCTGCTTTTTAACGAAGACTTAGATCAACACGAATGAGAGGAGCGGATGCGGTGCCCCCCATCAAATTGAGTCAGTGAAAGCCCCAACTCTCTGATCGATAATAGTCAGAACAGATAAGCATCACAGGGGTGACACGATGAACCGGATCAGAGCCAAAGTAGATCAGCTAGGCAAAAAGGGGTTGCGGGGTCTAGTGATCATGGTCCTAGCATTGCTCATTCTGAACGGGTTGGGCTGGCTGGCTGAAGCCGTGAACTACAACAACTCTGTGCTATCTCAGCAGGATCTGTCGAACCAGGACTTCACCATGACTTCTTTTGTGGCAGCGGATCTGCGCCAGAGCGATCTCTCCCATTCGTCTTTGTGGGTGCCACCCTGAGCAAGTGCAACCTTATGAATACCAACCTGGAAGGGTCTGACTTCACTGCAGCCTTTTTAGATCTGGCTAATCTGGAGTTTGCCAATCTGAAAAATGCCATTTTCACGGGGGCGATCATGGCTCGAGCAGACTTCTACGAAGCAGACGTTACAGGAGCCGATTTTACAGGAGCGATATTGGATCAGTCAGCTGTTAGCGAGTTGTGTGAGCGGGCCAGTGGGATCAATCCAGTCACAGGTGTCAGTACACGCGAATCTCTGGGTTGCCCAGATCAGTAATTTAGCTCTGATGTGACGGGGTTTCTATCAGTCAAGCCGAAATTCTGGTAGATATTAGTGTGTCGAGTCGGCTAGATCTATGTTGAAGCGCTATTTTGGTGGGTTACTTTCTCTGCTGTTGTTAGCGGGGTGCGGTGGAGAGAACACATCTGTGGCTCTTGATCCAGACCCGATCGTGGATCGGGAGACAGAAGTAGCGCTGCTCCAGGGATCCACATCCCGACAAGCCACCACGATTACAGGCACGGTAGAGCTGATTCCTCGTAATGATCGGCGGGTGGGTCTTTGGGAGGTGAATGGGCAGAGGATCTGGGTGGGTAGGCTAGCCGAACAAACACCCCGAGACAGTATTAACATCAATGAGCCTGTTCAGGTGGAAGGATTTCTGCTCAGCAATGGCATCCTGCTGGCTCAGAGTGTTCGGCGGATCGATCCTGGTAAGAATCTCTTTGCTCGCCGCCTGGCGAGTGGATTGGAACAACCTCTCTACGTCACGTCTCCCCCGGGTGATATGAATCGCCTCTTTATCGTGGAGCGAACTGGCCTGATTAAGATTCTGGATCTGCGGACCAATCGCCTGGAGGGATCACCCTTTCTGGTGGCTCCCAACGATCTGCTATCAAATGGCTTTGAACAGGGTTTACTGGGGCTGGCATTTTCTCCTGATTACGAGAGTTCTGGTAAGTTTTATGTCAACTACACTGCTCAAGGTGGAGGAGCTGCTGGACAAACCAAGCTGCTGGAATATCGAGTGAGCGCCAACCCCAATCGTGCCGATTCTACCTCCGGTCGTTTATTGCTCTCGATCCCTCAACCTGCTCAGAACCACAATGGCGGCTGGATCGGGTTTGGGCCAGATGGGTACCTCTACTGGGCCACAGGGGATGGCGGTGGATCTGGATTCCTACCAGGGATTCCCAGTTTTGCCGACAACTCCCGCGACATTACCGACAATCTGCTAGGTAAGATCCTGCGCCTGGATGTGAGTGGTGGAGATGATTTGCCTCAAGATACAAGTCGTAATTATCGGATCCCACCGGATAACCCGTTTGTGGGCCAGGAAGGGGATGATGAGATCTGGGTGTATGGGCTGCGCAATCCCTGGAGAGCTAGTTTTGACCGGGAGACAGGGGATCTTTACATTGCGGATGTAGGTCAGGACAGCCGCGAAGAGGTGAACATCCAGTTAGCAGGTAGTCCGGGTGGAGAGCACTACGGTTGGAATATTCGGGAGGGTACTCTGGTGCTGCAACCAGATCTTGATTCTCCAGAGTTAGTGGATCCCTTCTATGAATACGATCATTCAGTGGGGCAATCGATCACAGGTGGATATGTCTATCGCGGCTCCAATCCCGTCTTCAATGGCACCTATTTCTTCGCAGATTTTACCAGTGGGCGCATCTGGTCATTTAAGTTCAGTGGATCTGGAGTCGTGACCGAGCGCACCGATGAATTTCAAGTGGATCAGGGGTCTATTAATAACATTGCTTCCTTTGGGGAAGATGGCGAGGGTAACCTCTACATTGTGGATCTGGGTGGCGAGATCTTTCGCATTGAATTTCCAGACAATGATATTTAACCCTGGATTTTTAAACGGACAGGAGTTTATTCAGTTGGAAGGATGAGAAGCTCTCACGTGGTTGAGAAAGTCCTGCCGCAACTCCAGGATCTGCTGAGATGTGGCTAGAAATTTCCGCTCTGACTCAATCCTCATTTGTTCAACGCGGGCATCCCGCTCTGTAAACTGCATCATCATCATGGCCTGCCCTTCCCGCAATTCTTGAATACTTTCCCTCAGTTGAGAAAGATCTCGTCTGAGTTCAGAAAAGCCTTGATTCATTTCACTGGCAAACCGATCCAGCATCTCTTCAGTCCATCGCTCTACTGCCATCCTGCTCCCCCTTGAGATACAAACCTGAATGCTATCTATCTTAGACGCCACTGATCCACAGGCTTCTCAACTAGGAGCTTAATGCAAACTCTTATCAATCCAGGGCAGGGCAGTCTATTGGCTTTGCAGGATATGTTATCGACATCACGGAAATTATGACCCCAATGTTATTGACAATAATTCCTGTCCAGCCTTAAACTCAGATCGCTGATCCAGGCATGTGGCCTGTGCGGCATACGGCTGGAACTTACGAAGGAAAGAACTGAACTATGGTGGTAAACAGGTGCAATCGCGCCGGACAATGGGGTCTGGCAAGCTTGGCCGTGGGTCTGGCCGCGACCATGGTAGGGATCAATGGACAGATCGCTCAGGGGCAATCCCAGGCAGCTATCAATCTCTACACCTCCCGGCACTACAACACCGATCAGGCGCTCTACGACAATTTTGCCGAACAAACAGGGATTCAGGTCAACCTGATTGAGGGCAATGCAGAAGAACTGATCGAGCGGATTCAAAGCGAAGGGGCCAATAGTCCGGCGGACATTCTCTGTACTGTGGACGCGGGCAATCTCTGGCGGGCCGATCAGGCAGGCATCCTTCAACCGGTGTCTTCAGAAATTTTAGAGGAAACCATCCCTGAGAATTTGCGCCATCCCGAGGGACACTGGTTCGCCTTCTCCAAACGGGCCCGTGTGATCATGTACAACAAAGATGCCGTGGATCCCGCCAGCATCACCACCTACGAAGATCTTGCCGATCCCAAGTGGAATGACAAAATCCTGATCCGATCCTCCGGCAATATCTACAACCAATCGCTGCTGGCCTCGATCATTGCCGCCAACGGAGCCGAAGCTGCGGAAGCCTGGGCTCAGGGAGTTGTGGACAATATGGCGCGTCCCCCCGAAGGCGGAGACACCGATCAGATCAAGGCCCTGGCCGCAGGTGCAGGGGAACTAGCAGTCTCTAATACTTATTATCTGGCCCGTCTGCTCAAGTCTGAGGATCCCGCTGACCAGGAGGTAGCCGCCAAGGTGGGTGTGATCTTCCCCAATCAGGAGGATCGGGGAACCCACGTTAATATCAGTGGCTGTGGAGTGACGGCATCTGCTCCCAATCAGACCGGAGCGATCCAGTTCCTGGAATACCTGACCACCAAGGAGGCCCAGGAATACTTTGCCGAGGGGAATAATGAGTATCCTGTGGTGGCAGGAGTCGCTCTCGATTCTGTGGTAGCCAGCCTGGGTGAGTTTCAAGAGGACACCGTACCCGCCAATGTGCTGGGGGAAAATAATCCCGAAGCCATTCGCATTTTTGATCGGGTGGGCTGGAAGTAAACGCTCGAGATCAATAACAGACCGTGAGGGGACCTGCAGACAGAACGGTTCATCCAGAAGGAAATCCTTCGTCGGATCAGCTGGGCGTCAGTCGGTCCTTTCCGGTGCAATGCTGCGGTGGCCCGAGTTTGAAAGACGATTACCTCAAGCTCAAGCTGTATTCTTAAGAAGCTCACTTTTTTGCCATGACTGAGTTTAGGTCAGGAAATAAAGCTGCTTGCTGGGGAAGGGATCATGAATACGGCTGAGCTACTGGTGCGCTGTCTGGAGAATGAGGGGGTCAGGTACATTTTCGGGCTGCCTGGAGAAGAAAACCTGGAACTCTTGCAAGCGATCAAACACTCTACGATCCAGTTCATCACCACCCGTCACGAACAGGGAGCAGCCTTCATGGCCGATGTCTACGGACGCCTCTCCGGGCGCGCGGGGGTCTGCCTCTCCACCCTGGGTCCGGGAGCAACCAATCTCATGACAGGCGTTGCCGATGCCAATCTGGATGGTGCCCCTCTCGTGGCAATTACAGGACAGGTGGGCACGGATCGAATGCACATCGAGTCGCATCAGTATCTGGATCTGGTGGCTATGTTTGAGACCGTCACCAAATGGAATGCCCAGATCGTGCGCCCCAGCATCACCCCCGAGATCCTGCGCAAAGCCTTTAAACGCGCCCAAGCCGAAAAGCCCGGAGCTGTTCATATTGATCTGCCCGAAAATATTGCCGCCATGCCCGTGGATGGCGCTCCCCTAAACCGTGACAAATCTGACCGCACCTTTGCCTCCTATCAGAGCCTGAACGAAGCCGCCGCCCTGATCTCACGAGCCACGAATCCCCTGGTGCTGGTGGGGAATGGGGCCATCCGCGCCCGAGCCAGTGATGCCCTGACTGAGTTTGCCACCCGTCTACACCTGCCTGTCGTCAATACCTTCATGGGCAAAGGTGTGATCCCCTACACTCATCCCCTAGCCCTCTGGTCGGTGGGACTGCAGCAACGGGACTACATTAGCTGTGGCTTTGACCAGACCGATCTGGTGATCGCCGTGGGCTATGACCTGATTGAATATTCCCCCAAAAAATGGAATCCCACAGGCAGCATTCCTACGGTTCACATTGCCGCCACCCCCGCCGAAATTGACAGCAGCTACATCCCTGAAGTCGAGGTGATCGGTGATATTTCCGACTCCCTTATGGAGATCCTGCGGCGCGCCGATCGAGAAGGGAAACCCGCTCCCTATGCCCTCAGTCTCCGTGCCAGTATTCATGCAGACTACAAACGCTATGCCCAGGATCAGAGTTTCCCGGTTAAACCCCAGAAGCTGATCTATGATCTGCGGCAGGTGATGGGACCCGACGACATTGTCATTTCGGATGTGGGAGCCCACAAAATGTGGATCGCCCGCCATTACCACTGTGATCGACCCAACACCTGTTTGATCTCCAACGGCTTTGCCGCCATGGGGATTGCCATTCCAGGAGCGATTGCCGCTAAGCTCCTCTACCCCGATCGAAAAGTAGTGGCTGCCACAGGCGATGGAGGTTTTATGATGAACTGCCAGGAACTGGAGACCGCCCTGCGGGTAGGAACCCCATTCGTCACCCTGATTTTCAATGATGGTGGCTACGGATTGATCGAGTGGAAGCAATTGAATCAATACGGTGAATCCAACTTTGTAAAATTCAATAATCCTGATTTTCTGAAACTGGCGGAAAGTATGAGTGTGAAGGGATACCGAGTTCAAGCCACTGAAGAATTGATCCCGATACTCCAGGATGCCCTGCAGCAAACCGTTCCCACTGTTATTGACTGCCCCGTGGACTACAGCCAGAACCTTTACTTTACCCGCCAATCCCAGGCCCTCAGCTGCACTCTTACTGACGAAGGTTAATTTTCTTCGGTCTGTCCGTCTTTCCCCTGGATCCTGGTAAGTTGATAGCATGTGGTTGCCAGGAGCACCTCTGATGCGTATTCCTATCTTTCAGATCGATGCATTTACGGATGTAGTATTTAAAGGCAATCCCGCTGCGGTCTGTCCCCTGGTGGAGTGGTTGCCAGATGATCTGCTCCAGGCGATCGCCGCCGAAAATAATCTTTCTGAAACCGCTTTCCTCACACACGAGGGCAATGAGTACCAACTCCGCTGGTTCACGCCTCTTAGGGAAGTGGATCTGTGTGGTCATGCCACGCTGGCCGCCGCCCATGTTGTCCTATCCCACCTGGAGCCCGACGCAGATCAGGTGAACTTTCAAACCAAATCGGGACTGCTAACAGTCACCCGCTGGAAACATGACCACCTGGCTATGGATTTCCCCAGCCGCCCTGCCCTACCTCTGGAGGCGCCTGAGATCTTGATCCGTGCCCTGGGTCATCAACCCGTTGAGGTGCTGGCCAGCCGAGATCTGATGGCAGTTTTCAACACAGCCGCAGAGATCCTTGCCCTTACCCCTGACTTACACCTGATCCAGCAACTGGAATGTTTAGGCTTGATTGTGACAGCCCCTGGAGATGATTGTGACTTTGCCTCCCGCTTCTTTGCCCCGCAAGCAGGTATTCCAGAAGATCCTGTCACCGGATCCGCCCACTGCACCCTGATCCCCTACTGGTCTCAGAAACTGGGTAAATCTGAACTCCTGGCCCGTCAGGTTTCTGCACGAGGAGGCGAGCTTATCTGCCAGGATCTGGGGGAGCGGGTTCTGATCGCAGGTCGGGCTGTGCAATATCTGTCAGGGACGCTGGAGTTGCCTGTCGAGTCTTGAGGTCAATACCCCAGAATGCTATGATCCTACTCCAGTTTGGTGTGCTGATGTAGCTCAGTTGGTAGAGCAGCTCACTCGTAATGAGCAGGTCGTCGGTTCGAGTCCGATCATCAGCTTCAATAGCAACAGTCAGGGCACATGGGACGTAGACTAGAGATCCCTCTTGCTTGGTTTCTCTATGCCTCATTCCTAGAGTCTCGACCTGCGTGAGAAGATGATGAACTCCATTGAGCTTGATGGCCTTAAGAAAAGTGAAGCGAACCAACTATTTCGAGTCAGTCGCAACACCATTGACCTCTGGCTCAATCAACGTGGTGCTACCGTTTCCCTGGCCCCTAAATCCTTTACTCCTTCAGGGGGAGGCCATAAGATCACCGACTGGGAGGCATTTCGCGCTTTTGTTCAGGAGCATGGAGATAAAACACAAGCTCAGATGGCAGAACTATGGCCAGAACCGATTAACCAGCGCACCATTTCTCGGGCTCTAGCCAAAATCAATTTCACCCGCAAAAAGAAACGTATGGCTATCAAGAACGAGATGAACAAAAAGGCCAGGAGTTAGCTGAGTTAAACTCAGAAGATCTGATTTATGAAGATGAATCGGGGATGGACGAGCGTGATGAATATGATTACGGCTATAACGGACTGGGGGAGCGGTTTGATGCGCTTAAATCAGGGCATCGTCACAGGCGAGTCAAGATGATAGCAGCGTTAAGTATAGAACAAATTCTGGCCCCGTTTACAGTAGCAGGAGCTTGTAATCGAGTGGTTTTTGAGTTGTGGTTAGAGACGTGTTTAATTCCATCATTGAAGCCGGGGGAGATATTAATCATTGATAATGCCACGTTGTATAAGGGAGGGCGAATAGAGGAGTTAGTGAAAGCAGCTGCATGCCGAGTCTTGTATCTACCACCTTATTCTTCTGATCTAAATCGGATTTAGAAACGATGGTCATGGATAAAGATTCGAATTCGACATGAACGGAAAAAGGGTACAAATTTACGAGAGGCGATGGAAACGGTTCTGCAGAGCGTGTCCTAATATTCCTGGCTTGTGCTTATACCTGCATAGATCACATGGAGATCCTTACGTTGGGGATCCCTATTCTTTGTCGCCCTTCTGCCTGGTGGGATAGTCTATCAAGTTGCACACCGGCACCCCACCTCATCTGAAAGAACCTTGCTTTTATAGGATCCGACAGCGGGTATCCCAATCATGATGAATTGAGAGTTTTCAAGATCTGGTGGACGGCTGAAATGAGAATCTCTGCTGCCCGATCCACTTCTTGATCGGTGGTGAATTTCCCCAGCCCGATTCGTAAAGCTCCCTCAATCACATCTGGGGTTAATTGCATGGCAGTGAGAACATGCGACGGAGTTTCAACTCCGCTAGAGCAAGCGGATCCCGTAGAAATCGCCAACTGATGCCGGACTCTAGCAATCACGGCGCTATTAGGGATCCCTGGTATCGACACATGCAAATTGCCAGCCAACCGATGCTCTAGGTCACCATTCACAACTAAGTTGGGGATCCCGTCTTGGAGTAGAGTTTGCAACCGATCCCGTAGACATGAGATCCGAACTTCATCCTCAGTCATTTCCAAAGAGCGCAAACGACAGGCTTCCCCTAGTCCAACAATTCCAGGAACATTGAGGGTGCCAGAGCGGATCCCACGTTGATGCCCCCCGCCGTACATGAGTGGTTCCAGTCGCTGACCTTTCTTGATAATTAACGCTCCTACGCCTTTTGGGGCATAAAATTTATGACCTGAGATAGCGAGGTATGTGATGCCCCATTTCTCAAAGTTAATAGGGATCTTACCTACGGCCTGAGATCCATCACAGAGAAAGGGATGCCGTAGTGTTGAGCAATTTCACCAACCTTTTGGACAGGATAGATTGTCCCGACCTCATTATTGGCAGCCATGAGGGAGAGTAGATCAATACCCTCAGAGCAAATTTTGTCGAGATGATCTAAGTCCAGTCTTGCTTGGGAGTCAACCTTGAGGAAGATTATCTCAGCCAGTCCTTTCTTGCTGAGTGCTGAGCAAGTATCGAGAATGGCCTTATGTTCTGTTGGGAGAATCGCTATTTTGAGAATCTTACCTATAGGGACTAAGCCTTGAATAACTAAGTTAATGCTTTCGGTTGCTCCTGAGGTGAAAATGACTTCCTTGGGTGAGGATCCTATGAGTTGTGCAACTTCCTTAGCTGCTTGGAATACAGCACTCTCTGCTTTATCACCAAATACATGATCAATACTGCTTGCATTTCCATACTCTTCTGTCATGTAGTGCAACACTAAGCTAGCTACCCGTGGATCTGTAGGTGTAGTCGCATGATAGTCGAGGTAAAATCTGGTGCGGTTAGACATCAGTAACTGCTTGCCCAGATTGATAAATCCAATTCCCCTCAAAGCCTTGACTTATTGCTAAAGCAACAAGAGGTTTAACTTTGAGATTATATTGTCTACTGAGATTCTCAAAGACCAGTAACTCATCCTTACTTGAAAAACCTAAATCTAGAATATATGGTTCAGCCCATTTGGATACACTACTATGTTTGTCTGCTATAGTTATCCCAATATGTTGTATTTTGATAAGCTTATCAAAGTAAACATCACTTGGTAATTTGTTTGACTTCGATGAATTGACAGACTTGGGAATAGGGATCAAATTCCATGGTTGATTATGGGCTACAAAAGTCCAAGGCAGATAGTGATCCAAAGAAAAATCTTCTTGGATTATCTGATCTGAATAAATGCAGTGGAGATTATCAGACTGAGCAATAACAAGTTTCCAGAATTTAGTCTGTTCAGACATTGACTCTCGTTCAAGAGGTGGGAATATTTTGCTGGCAACGGCTGGTACGCTTGGATTTCTACGCTGCATATATTGAAGAAACTCCCATGGCTGCCCATCCTCGAATAATTGAGAAATTGGCTTGAAGGTATTCAATCCACAAGGGATGCAAGAAAATACTGTTTCCCATCTGACTAAATTTATAGAATGGCTTGCGATTATCAAACTCTTGTTCAGCGAGACCCCTTATTCTTTGGTTAACTTGCTGATCTTTAAGTCCTCTTAACAAGCCAGAGAAGAAAGGTCTGATTAGCCTATAAGGTACATCTTCAAGGGATGGGGGTAATTTTCAGGAGGTTTTTCGCCCCTGAGTCATAAATAATAATTGGATAAATAATAATTGGAGTTAATTTATGGTCAGCATTACGCCTGTGCCCATGTAACTCCACAAGGTTCGTTCTGATGAAGTTATTTTATTTTAGTAGCACCAATGTTGCTGGATTTCTCACTATTTCAAGACGTTCTACAACAAACCGTTGATCATTTTAATTGCCTGGCCCTGAAGAGAAAGATTAGCTGTATTGGGTGAAGCAGAAGTGTCGTTATTTGTGCTAAATGTTGTCATCGTTCTCTAATGACCATTCTAACTAGAGAGAGGCTTTCGAGTCTAATCCAATCCGTATAATGTTCACTGAAGCATGAAACATATGGAACAGTGTCCTGCAGTGCCATACTCATGTCCACCCTAGTGGTCGGGAGTCGTGCTTACCGCGATAGTGAACAACTGACGTGACGAGCACGGAAAGAACAGAAACTACGCCAGCAACAGTATGTAATTGGTAAGGAAGGGACAATGGTATGTTTAATTAGCCCCGATTTTGACAGATCGACTGATTGAAACGACACGACCCCAACAACAGCAGGCTTATTGTACGATAAAC
>JAAUUJ010000113.1 GCA_012030715.1 Synechococcaceae cyanobacterium SM2_3_1
GGACCCACAAAGGTTTGAGTTCACCTCCCAGGGGCATTACAGTCTGAGTAGCAAGCACCACACATGATGCAGTTACTGGCCTGTCCAGACGAGAGCGCTCTTCAGGGGTTTGTAAAAATTCTCGTTCCGGCATCTGGCGCGACTGGGTGCTGACATAGGGATCCACCAGCTGGAGATTGGCCCAGAAGTCCTGCATATCCACAATCAGATCCTTGATCACAGGCATATTGCCCAGGGGAGCAATCACAATCGGTTGATCCGGTTGCAGTTCTTCCTGAACATGTTGCTTGCAGGCCAGGGCAGCCCGTCCATTAATCCGCATGGCACAACTACCACAGATCGTGTTGCGGCAGTTTTTGCGATAGGCCAGGCTGCCATCCTGCTCCCATTTAATGCGGTTGAGACAATCCAGGATCGTGGCACTGGCAGGAGTCTCCAGTGGGAAGGTCTGCATTTGTGGGGGGGCTGGAGGGGTGTGGCGAAAGATCTGGAAGGTAACCTGCATGGGGATCCTGCAATAGGCGCTGGCTCTATTATGGATCTGGTTCAGCGCACTGCTGAGCTATCTCCAGACCATGATCTGGTAGGTCCTCGAGAACGAGCTTAATCAACCAAAAAGATCCCATCCCGATCTCGATCCCGCTCAAAGAAGTTGATCCGCCCGTAGTTGAGGAAATATTCGAACGGTTGATCTCCTGCGGGTAAGGCAACAATCCCAAACTGGTAGACACCTGAGGTTTGAGGAGTGCGGGAGGGGCGCAGACCCAGGGTCACCGTTGTTCCTGCGGGTAAAGGGGGATCAAAGGTGATCTCAATGGGTTGCCGTTCCCCAAAATCGGGGACTTCCGCCCGCATAGGCACCCGCAGAGCACTGTCGCTAAACTGAGCCCCTTCTACGGCAGTAATCCGATCAGGGGAAATGCGCAGCGCCTCAAAATTCTGATCCTGGGTGAGGTGGATCTGTCCCAGGGGTACCCCTGCTCCTTGGGGGACCTCAATGGTAAATCGCAACGTGGATCCCTGGACTCCCGACAGCTGGCGAGTTGCGGAGGCATTCAGCAAACGGGGAACTGCTTCAAAATAAATCGTGCCATCACTACCGACCAGGGCGTTGACAGCAGCAGGAGCAACCAAAGGAAAGAGCAGACCCACCAGGCCCACCAATGAAAAATGGGGGAGAAATGAGTTCATGCGTCACCTCAGACGGGGATAAAAGCAGGATCTGCAAAAATTTTAGTGTCTAGATCCTAACTCCCCCTCTAGATCGACTCCTATGCTCGTCACCGCAGGATCCGAGATCCACGTCAGCCCTTATGGATGAATGGCTAATGCCGCAATCTCCACAGATCCCTCAGCCCGCACCTGAATTGCCAACCGATCCCGAGGATCATTGTTAACCCGCTCCACCACCACCGCTCGGTCTGGATAGAGGACCGCAGCCACAGCCTCCAGATCGGGTTTTAATGCGGTGAAGGTTTCTTCTGTGTTGGGGGCCTGCAGGCGATCGTTGGCCATATACATAAAGGATTCGCCACTAAAGCGAACAGCCCCCGAGATGCGATGATCCGCTTCCAGCAAAGATGCAAAGCGAGCAGCCGCCTGCACCAGACTAAGAATCCGAGCCTGCGAGTCCGCTTCAGAGCCCAACTTGCGCTGAGCAGAAAGGCCCAGATGTCCTCCCAGATGATCCATGCAATAGTTGATCTCATGGCTGATCAGCATCACCCCAGGTCCTTCCGGAACATGCCGATAGTCGGCCACATCGATCAGGGTTCCCTGAAGTTTTTGCAGCCGGATCCAGTCATGAAAGATCGGAATCAACAGGGTCTCGTCGGTAACCTGCTGGTCGGGACGGGCTGCAAACCGTATGCAAAAGCGTTCCAGGTTCATGGTTCTTCTTGTGACAGAGGATGCTTGCAAAAGATGAAGAAGCGGATCCAGATCCCTCTTCCCTGAGGTGCTTTATTAGCCAATCGACTGCATTTGCCGCTCCATCAGCCACCGCTGAAAGCTGACCGGATTGGTGATGCCTGCCTGAACCATGCGAGTTTGGCATTCGTGGGCGGCTTCAATAAAGAGACGAGACTCTTCGATCAACTGCATGGCCTGATCCCGATTCTTGGGTTGCTGCCGTTCCTCAAAGGCCTTGAACAGGTAACTGGCAAATTTACCTTTGGCATAGGGATCAAAGAATAGCTCAGTATCGTAGAAGTATGTGCGGAACTCTTCCACAATCACCGCAGGATCATCGCTGATATCGACATTCTGAGCTTTTAAAAGTCCCTGTGCTGCCTTGATCATGGCTTCCAGAGCTCGATCTGCTGCCTGCTGCACATTGCCATTGTCACTGGGTTCCTCCAGCAGGATGGTGGCATCAAAATGAATGCTGTCAGCAATGGCCACCCCAAAATCTGTGAGGGTGACCACTTCCCCGGCACATTCACCAACGCCGATATCCCCAATCGTGTACTCACGGGCATCGGCCCAGTCCGTATAGAACGATTTATCGACTGCATACTCAGGCACAGCCGTGAAGGGGGTGAGACGCTCCTTGATCTCTTTCTTGCCTAAACGGTGCACCATCTCAGGGAATTTCTCATTGCCCTGGCGCTCCTGCAGGTACATATCGATCAAAAAATCCACCACATCTGGGATCCGTTTCGAGGGCAGCACCCCCAGCGATTGTCCATAATGGGCAGCATTGTTGCTCCATTCTCCCCCCAGGATCAGATGGAAGTGGGGAACGCGGTGGCGACTCACCAGACGACTGGATCCATAGAACCCGATCTCGGCCAGAGTGTGCTGACTGCAGGAGTTGAAGCAGCCACTGATCTTGATCCGGATATCCTTGACTGCCTCGTTGTACTGCCAGCCTTTGACCGCTAGCCGCTGGCGCAGTTCACCCCCCAACCCTCGGGAACTGGCGATCCCCAATTTGCAGGTGTCGGTTCCGGGACAGGCGGTGACATCCACAATGCTCTGAGCCCCGGGAGTATGGAGATTGATCGCCTTCAGAGCCAGATAAAGGGCAGGTAGATCTGCTTCATGGATCCAGCGCATCAGCAGGTTCTGTTCAACAGTGGTGCGGATCGTGTCATTGGTGAAGCGGCGAACCACATCAGCCAGGCGGCGCATCTGAACTGAAGTCAGATCCCCCAACGGCAGAGAAATACTGACAGCGTAAAATCCATCCTGGCGCTGGGGATAAAGGTTGGTGGATTTCCATTGCTGAAAGCCTGGGGCATCTGCTCCCAGATCAACACTCTGACCCGTGGTAGCAGGCTCCAGTAGACCTGCTTCTGCAAAGCTGGGGAGTGAATCCAGCCAATCGGTCCATTGAGGATCATTCTCCAGCTGGGCACGCTCCTCTTTCACCAGTCGGCGGAACTCGTCGATCCCGAGCTTAGAAACCAGAAATTTGATCCGGGCTTTGTTGCGGTTCTTTTTCTCACCCAACCGGGCATAAACCCTTGCAATGGCCTGAGAGAGAGGCAGGAGTTCTTCCTGGGGAACAAATTCATCAAAAAGCTTGGCCAGATGAGGAACAGCTCCTAAACCGCCGCCCACATACATTTCAAAGCCTTGCTTTTCCACCCCATTCTCCACACGGGTGGAGGCAATCAGCCCCAGATCATGCATAGAGGTCAGACCGCAGGGATGCTGCTTGCAACCCGAGAAGGCCACCTTAAATTTGCGGCCAAAATCCTGAACATCCCGGTGTCCCAGAAAATAATAGGTCATGGCATGGGCATAGCCTGACACATCGAAGGCTTCATCGCGGCAGATCCCGGCCAGGGGGCAGGCAGTGACATTGCGGACGGAGTTCCCACAGGCTTCGCGGGTGGTGATCCCGACAGCAGCCAGGCGGCGGTGCATGTCCGGGGTGTCATCCAGAGAAATAAAGTGAAGCTGAATATCCTGGCGAGTGGTGATGTGCAGGATCGAGTCGGAGTACTCCTCGGCAATATCAGCCAGCACTTCCATTTGTTCCGCAGTCATTCCCCCATAGGGAATCTTGATCCGCTGCATGCCGGGAGCTTCGTACTTGGTCTCCGGTCCTTTGGTCAGATCAGGGTGGGGAAAAGAAATCGGGCGGGACTGTTCGCCGTCGTGACGGAAGCCATTGTCGTAACGCTGACCATAGGCCCCTCGCCGTAGCCGTAATTCGGCAAACACCTTTTCATCCAGTTTGCCCTGGCGGCGGAGCTCCATCTGTTTCTCAAAAGTGTCGATCTCTTCTGCCCACTGGGGAGGCATTTTGTCGGCAAGAACCTCTTTCCAGGTCAGTTGTTGTTGGGTCATTCTCGCTTCTCCGCAAAGGCCAGATGAGGGGAGGGTCAGCAGGCGTGGATCTAAATTACATCCTTAGGCGAGCCACGGGCTGCACCTAGCTCTAAAAATTAAGCATGACATAATCCCCTGTAAATCGGTCGGATTTTAGTAAATTTTCACTTTGCCCGATCCAACCTCGACCTGGGCAGGGTGGCCAAAATCAACTTCTGGGCCTAAAACGTCCGGTATTTTTCCGGCCTTCGCATATCTAAAAGCCTTTCCCTGTCAGAGATCAGGGTTCTGCCCTGCTTCGGTTACCGTGATCTCAACGGCCGCTTTTTCCAGGGCCACCAGAGCTTGCAGAATCTCTTCTTCGCGTTCGGTATAGGTTGCTTCGTCGATATCTCCCAGATCCAGCTGAATCTGTAGGGCCGTGAGTTCCTTTTGCAGCTGTTGTTTTTGATCCAGCTGGGTTTCTGCACGTTCATGGATCTGCTCTGCCAACCACAATAGGCTCTGGGCAGGCCAGGTTAACAGTTGCCACACCATGATGATGGTTGCTCCTCAAGGTATGCCCCTATCTTAAAGGAGAAATATATTCTCGACGAACTAAATACTCACCTTAAGTAGCCAAACCGATCACCTCTCTACTCCTCACAGATCAGTCAAGACAAAGGTATCTTCATCCTAGGCTTAAGTTACAGTTTCAGTCCGCTGGATGGACAAATATTGATGCAGGAGTTCATCGTAGCCTCGTGACTCGTAAATAGGGAAGGGCTGACCAGCATAATCGATCCCTTGTCGGGGGGAAGGGAAGGGCTCCCCACCATAAAACTCGTCATGAGTAAGAGCCTGATAGCGAGCAAAAGGATAAATCACCTCACCCAGAAATTTTTGATCGATTAAATACTGGCAGTCTTCATGATTAAATAGGTAGCATTCAATCAACCATTCGATGTTAGCGATCGTTCCTTGATAGCCAAATAAGCCAGCTAGAATTGGATCCTGGTGCAGTGGGTGATCACGAATGATGTGAAAGGGTAAACCACTCTCTAGCCACTGATCAACTGCCGCTTTTTCGCGCCACCCTAATCGTGAGTCAGCATCCCGACAGATGGCAATGTCAACATCAGGATCTCCAAGAACATAAAATCTCCAGAAGCTGCCCTGCCAGGGAAGATCTGGCTTGGGCATTTCGATGATTTCCACGTTCTCCAGGCTGTTCAGTTGCTGAATAATATCGAAGGGAACGGTCGAGTCAATATAGAATCGGCACTGCCAGGCGGGATAGATTTGCAGTGCTAGGCGCGCATTCTCAACCGCTCCATGGGTGTAACGAGGATTTTGGCCCCAGAGACTAAATGAAATTACCTTTCTTAAAATCTGTTGTGGCTGATCAGATTGTTCCTCTGCACTCTCAAAAAGATTGAACAAAGACCGAGGAATGACTTTGACAGCATATCGATCTTGATAGTGGATAGCTTCTCGATGCATACCCTCTGCAACTATCCGGAATCCTGTCTGCAGTTTTTCGGGGTCTATGGAAAGATTTGACATCAAGTCAACATGTAGAGCTCTCCAGTCAAGTTGTTCCATTGCTGATCGGCACCCTTAATTCTACTCATAAGAATATAGTGGTGGAGAAACCACCTCTGATATCGATCATAGGAGTTCTATCAGGTGGGTGCCCAGGGTTTCCCCCCCTAGTCCAGCTCCTCCCCATAACTAACCTATATCCTCAAGGTTCATCCTGACGGAGACTGTTATCACAGATCTCCTCATTAAGGGTATGTTTAAGAGTAGCAAAGTCTATGAATCCAGAACTCCATGACAAGCACTGCCAATCCAGCCACTTTCTTTGATCGGGTTATTGATCTTTACGAAGAGATGCCCTATCCAGAAGTTCCCATAGAAGATTCTGCAGCAGACACGACCAATGTGCAGTTCAAAGTTAACCTGACTACAGCTCAGTATGCCAGAACTCGACAGATCCTCAAGTCTGAGGGAGCAACGATTCTTAACGCCGGCTGTGGGTCAGGATGGGAGACCTTGATCGTGGCAGAGGCTAACCCAGGTGCCCATCTGGTAGCTATTGATCTCTCTCCAGAATCTGTCAAGGTGACCGAACGTCGACTGCGCTTTCATGGCTTCACCAATATCGATGTTTATGCCATGGATTTGCTGGAGCTTCCACAACTGAATATGGAGTTTGACTTTATCTCCTGCA
This sequence comes from Synechococcaceae cyanobacterium SM2_3_1, assembly GCA_012030715.1. GTDB lineage: Bacteria > Cyanobacteriota > Cyanobacteriia > Thermostichales > Thermostichaceae > JAAUUJ01. Next base: position 6,500 of record JAAUUJ010000113.1, read on the forward strand.
ACGATGTTCTCTACTTACTTGATTCTCCAGTAGAGGGGCTCAAGGCTCTCAAGGCAGTCCTCAAACCTGAGGGAATTATCCGCACAAACCTACACAATGCCTATACCCGTCGTAATATGCTGGATATGCAGGAAGCATTTCGGATCCTGGGCTTGTTTGATTTGCCTCGAGCCCGGGCAGCTGAAGCCGTGCGGGAATGTATGACCCATCTGACTAAGAGCAGTTCGCAGGCAGGTGGCTGGAATCCTGCTGTTTATGTTTCCAATCCAGCTATTATGAACAACTATCTTCTCTCTGGAGATAAGGGCTTTACAATCCTGGATACGTTTCGCTTTCTCAAAGAGTCCGGTCTAGGGATGATCAGCCTCGTTGACTTTCCCACCTGGCAATTTAAGTCCTTATTCAAGCAAATGCCCAAGATCATCGAGGATAAGCTGGAGCATCTCAGCCAGGTGGAACTTCTCCATTTATATGAGCTGTTCTTTCCTAATGGACACCGCTTAATTGATTTCTGGGCTGAACACGAAAACTCCTCTCTGGTCTTTCCCTGGACGGATGAAAACTGGTTGGAGGGTATTGTCATGATCAATCCTCTCTTGGCCAGTGCTCCTAATTTCCTGACCAATCTCATGAATGCAGTCGAAAAACAAGACTTTCTGGAAATCACCTGGGCTGGTTGTCCTGAGCGGTTGCGGATTCCAGCAGAACACGTAACATGGCTTAGCAGATTAGCAACAGGGCCAAAATCTGTGCAGGATTTGATTAATACCTTTGCTGATCGAAATAATCAGGATCGGGAGCAGGCCACCGAGAAAGTCTTAGCTTACATGCAGGCTTTGGAGGATTACTTCTTTCTCCTGCTCAGCCCTGCAGATGCGTGAGTGCCCCCCCTTCATCAGGGTTTGACACGCAAAACGACGCGTGCTGCTTCCCAGTTCTGGAATAGGGCTGGGATTTTTCACGCACATCTTCTTCTTGCATTGCCAGCAGATCATCCCCTTGACGTGGTCGATCGGCCACGAGCGCTAGCACCCGAAAGAGTTGATAGGTGCTCATTTTGACATATTGAGTCTCGGTTGGGAACAGCTGCCAGGAAATGGGAGTATGACCACCAGGCAACTTTTGGGGTTGATCCAGGAGCTGACGAACATTGAGATCCAGCGCAGTTGCCCGGGCATGTTCCAAAAAGAGGGGATTAGCAATCCAGGTTGTGGAATTGAAGGAATCTTGTGCTGGTGCAGCTTGCTGTTGTCCTCGATGACAACACCAGAACTTATTCTCTGTCTGTCCAAAGGGATCGAGTAATTCCAGAATCTTCAATTGATCCACCCGATCCATCTGATCATAGATGGCATAGAACTCCTTATTCATGGTGCTGATGATATTGTGGGGCTGCCATGTATTAAAGGAAGGAGCTACATCCAGAAAAACCAATTCCGCCTGATCCAAATAGGGGGGAATATCACTAACACTAAAAGGTAAATCCTGCGGATGAAGGAAATTATCAGCTAGATTTTCATCCCACTGATAATAGTTTTTGTGTACCTGAGCATGTCTTGCTGTCAGTGTTCCGTTACAGGCACTGCGTAACAAATTCCGGATAAAACGTCAGGGCTTCCAGTCTGGGGTGATTATGTATCCCCAACAATTCAACCGCCTCCCGAATTTGGTATAGTGGCCAGCGCCCCGCCTGGTTGTACAGCATGATCCCCATAACACCATCTGGGGCAAGGTGAGAAGCCAAATTTTTCAGAGCCTGCACAGGATCAGCTGTATGGTGTAAAACCCCGTAGGCCACAATCATATCGAACTGGCCTGGGGGAATTGTTTCGGGGTCCAGCAAATTGCCAAACTGAGCTTTACAGTTGCTCAATCCATGTTGCTTGATAAAGTCCTTGGCCTGGCTAATAGAAGGCTGACTGAGATCGAAGCCAATGATCTCAGCTGCTTGCGGATTCGTAAATGCTGTGACCTGTAACTCACTGCCTGTTCCACATCCGGCAACCAGGATCCGTTTTCCTTTGACGTCACAAAAGTGATGGATACGGGCATACTGGCCAAGAATATAACTGGAAACTGATGATAGGCCTTTCGATAGAGGAGTGGCATAGCCCAGTGGAGGATATGGGAACACTTCGTATTGTTCCCGCACAGCCTCAGTGACAGCATCTTTATCTAGCATTGGCAAAATGGTAATGAGAAGGGAGATCTGGAGAACTTACAAGAGATATTCTATCTGTAGATGTTACACGGTGTGGTCATTCAGGCCTAAAATTTTGCACCTAAACCTCCGGATCTGCGGTCAGACGCTCCTTGAGTTTACCTAAGTAGGGCTCGTAGTACTTATAACGCCCCACAGCACGAGTATAGATAGGCTGTCTCACCTGATCACGACTAGCGGTTGAGGCCTTACGAGCAGATCGATAGAAAGAACTACATGACTCATGCCAGGGCAATCCACAAAAATCGATGAGCTTTTTCATCCATATCCCCGGCTCATTGACTAGATCTTCATATTGAATAGTCATCATCATTATATCTTCAGGCAAAAACCGTTTTCAGTGTCGCATAAGGCGTTGATACTGCTGATAATACTGACCAAGATGTGTCAGAGCATAGGTGTAAGGAAATGAACCCATAAAGGAAAGAACATAACAAGACAAGCAGGTGTCTAGCGGATAACGGGTAAAATGGATGATCCTTGCTTTGAGAAAGAGTTGATGAATAAATCCTAAAAACTAGAAGTTAAGAGTGGCCTTATCAGTGACTCTCATAAAGCCAGGTTTTTGGCGTTTCCATCTGGCTAGATATGCCCCAACAATTTGATCAATAAGTTCAGGTGTTGCTCTGACTCCAGCTTCAGGGAATGGGCATTCAAGCAAACGACTGAGATTATCAGCAATGATAGTGATATCATCCACTTCTCCAGCATCGTATACGCTGGGGTGGCGAGCAATGATTTGTTCTACTGAAGTCGTTCCAGATCGGGGTATCCCCACAATAAATATAGGAAGTTCCGATTGATGTGTCGCTTGAGCAAAAAGAGGATATTTGTCTAAAGAAAAGCAGTTAATAAAGTGAGTGACATAGTCTTTAAATACTTGAGGTTCATATGAAACCGATGCTAGATGATTGACTTGTTCAAAACATGAAAATGCTTGTTCATGTTTCCCCGTATCATCACACAACTTACCCATGGCAAACAACAGTGTACTTTGCTCGTCTGAAGTCAGCAGAGAAAACTTATCTCCGAATAAATAGGTGGCTAGCTATGGCAATACTCGTGACTCTTCATGGTTCTTGGAAGCTATCGTTACCAGGGCCATAAAACTGAGGGGGTCCAGGTTGTCAGGCAACTGAGGTGAGGAAAGGAGTTTAATCGCCCATTCTTGTACTTGCTGCCAGTTTTCTTGGGCAATCTGGGATATGACCAAGCCACTGATCGCAGAGATGTTGTCGTGGGATCCACAGCAACCGCTTTCTCTAGAGGCTCAATCCCTAATCTGGCATCCCCACTCCCGCAGCTACCCAAGCCAAACACCACAGGATCTGAGGTTGATGGGGTTGGACTTGCAGAATGTCCAGGCACTGCGCTTCCTGCCAGTGCTTCTCCTGACAGAGGATATCAATTTGATCAATCACATTGATCCTATTAACATTAGGCATGAGCAACGCTTAAGGCACAAAAATCTTCTTAACAGGCAAGAGGCCCCTTGCGTTGAAGGAGCCTGGAAGAAACAAAAGGGGTTGCAGAATACAGCAACCTTATTTGTTCAGGTTGCAACCACCCTTGACGTAAAACTCGGACTGAGCACCGCTAACAACTAAGCCGGTATCAGTCCCCTGACCGACACGGCAGTCAAGAGCATCACCAGAAGCATTTTTGTAAGCCTTGGAGGTAGCAGCCGCAGAGTTGGCAACAGTCTGCCAGATCGATCCTTGTTCTTCTAACTTACCTTTGGCAATGTTAGCGGAAAGCTGAGCAGGCTTGCTGTAGTTAGGAGCAGAGTTGGTGAACTTAGTATCAATGTACTTGGCACCATCAGTTCCGGTGGGGGAGATGGGGTCGTAGCCAGCGGGGTACTCACTGTAGTCAGAGCGGAAGACTTCAGCCGCAGTAGTTATGATGGTCAGAGCAGACTGAGCTTCAGCGGTACGAGAGCGGCGAACCTGCTGTAGGAAGGTGGGCACAGCCACAGCAGTCAAAATACCGACGATTACGATCACAACCAGCAGTTCGATCAGGGTGAAGCCCTTGGATTGCTTCAGCATCAGCTGAGCTAGCTTGGCACGTAGCAGAGAATTACGAGATGCAGCACTCATGGTTAGTATCCTCTTGGATAGATTCGTTCAGAAGAATCGATGACTTTACTTTGGGAGGGGATGTTAGTATCCATTCGCCCAAGGCTACTCTACCCACTTGATCGACTTGAGTTAACACCTCAACGGACATATCTGAAAATTTTGAGGTGAAGCCGGTCCAAGATCCCCTACTTGTGTAAGTTGCAGGCAGCCTTCACATAAAAATTACTCATCGCCCCATTCACCACGGTGGGAACCTCCGATCCCTGTCCTGCTCGGCAGTCAATGGCTAGTGCTGAGCGGTTCACGTAGGCTTTGGAGGTCGCAGCAGCAACATTGGCAACGGTCTGCCAGATTGCCCCTGGTTGATCAGCTGTGGTGCCGCCACCTTGGCAGAGAGCTGGGCAGGATTACTGTAGTTGGGTGCTAGGTTGGTAAACTTGGTGTCCATATATTTGGCCCCATCAGTCCCTGTGGGAGAGATAGCCATATAGGAGGATGGGTATTGATTGTAGTCAGAACGGAACACCTGGGATGCGGTTGTCACAGCCGTCAGAGATGATTGCGCTTCAGTGGTACGAGACCTTTTTACCTGCTCCAAAAAGTTGGGAACAGCCACAGCGGTAAGAATCCCAACAATAACAATCACTACTAACAGTTCAATCAAGGTGAAGCCTCGCGCATCACTCAGGAGATGAAGACTCAGGCGGGCGCGCAGAAAATAGCGTTTGGTTTGAGCGCTCATGGCAGTAAGGATTTCCAGGCAGAAATTGGGGCAATGCGGAAAAATTAAAGGATCAGAGATCTGCTAGACCCATTGTGCCCAGTTGTCTTCAGTTTCATAAAGCACAGGTAAGGTTCGATCCTAAGTCGTTCCAGCCGGTTCAGTTAGTAGTGTCCACAGAATTGGCAGATCAGGCTATGTTTAGACTGATGCTGTACTATCCCTTCTTAGCAACGGTTTCCGACTGAGGTTATTGATGAAAACGAGCCCTGACAACCTTTTCAGTACGAGATTGCAACAGGCTTATCAGAAGGGCTTGACTGCTATTGAGAGCCGAGGATCTCATTTCACTGCGTGGTACGAGGAATGGCAGCAACAGTTCTCACCCTCAACCTGGGCCGAGATTTTGGCCAGCCTTGCTCAGCAACTCCCCATTCATGATCTGATGGTCAGGGCAAGTGTTAGCGAATCTTACAGAGATGCCGTTTTAGCCACAGTTGCTAGCTTACTCACCCAACATCAGATTCAAGCCGCTAAGCAGCTTTATGAGAGTTTCCTAAAGGTACCCTCCGCAGCAGAAATGGGTCTGACTCCTGATCGCATTTTTGATCTTTTGATCGAGCAGGCCCATACATTGAGTCAACAGGAAGCCCCCGAACTGGGGGGTTGAATTGCGCGAGATGGCCTTTGAACTGAATTCCCAGGAGGAGAGCAACAATCTTTACTTAACGCATTACTTTGCTAACCAGGGAGATGAGTTTAGAACCCTGATCTACACAAGCAGTTTGGCGGAGACCCTGATCTCGGCAGGTAAAGCTCCGTCAGTCCAGGTTCTAATGCTACTGATTGAGAAAGGGCATTTTGAGGCTTTTTTTGATCTAGTCGAAGCATATGTACAGGCAGCTCCGGTTGAGGATCAACCTTCACTGTATGCTGTGCTAGCCCAACTTTCTCAGTATTATGCACCAGATCGTTACTGCACCTATGAAGGGCACTGGCAACCCACAGATCTGGTAGTGGGTAAAACAGCCTATGACTTTATTCAGGCAATCTTCAAATACTCGACTGCTTCTTGTCAGTCTCTGCTGGCAGAGTCACTGGTTAAGATCGTTGTGACCGAGAAAGACAACCTGAGTATGACCCACCAGCTAATTCTTCTGGGGGATGCTATTGCCTACTATGCCTACGCTGCTAAGGCTGAAGAAGCCTACCGTCTGCTAAGAAGTGTGCTTGATCATCATATATCTCTCGATTATCTGAGACAAAAAAAGAGGCTTTAGTGGCTTATGACGCCAGTTTGGACTATATTCTGTGGGTTATTATTTTCCGATTATGCTTCTATCTCAACTACTCAATAGATGATCAGTCATTTATCCGTTTGTATCAAACCACCGCCGCCGCTACCTATAGTCAAGTGATCAGGTTCCACTATGTCGAGCAAGTTCCAGCCTACAGCAAAAGTGATTTCCAGATTTTTAATTCTACAGGGTCATCCCATCGTCCCCTTAAGGTGGGTTATCTATCAAATACCTTCGCTAGCCACTCGGTGGGATTTTTATGTCACCAGGCACTGGGTTACCATGATCGCAGTCAGGTGGAGATCTTCGCTTACTTTTATGATCGCTATGACGATGAGCAGCTTAAGCATGATGAGATCTATCACTTCTTCTTAAACAACATTCAGCATTTCCATGATGTGCGCAATCACAGCATTTCTGAGATTGTTGAGATCATCCGTAAAGATCAGTTAGATGTCCTTGTCTTTCTCGACTCCAGCACCAACTCAGTAGGCTGGGAAGTCCTAGCAATGCGAGTCTGTCCTGTGCAGGTAAGCTGGTTAGGGGGAGACTCTCCAGGATTGCCAGAGATTGACTATTTTTTGGTTGATCCCTACGTACTGACCCCCGATTCACAAAAGGATTATAGTGAGCAACTCCTCAGGCTACCAACATTTATCGCGACAGACCAGTTTGCTGTTGAGAATCTAAATCTGGTAAAGTTTCGAGCCTATCTAAACATTCCTGAGACTTCTGTTATTTACTGGACATCTTCTTCAGCCTACAAACGCAACACAGAATGTGTCAGTGCGCAGCTCGATATTATCCGGCAGGTTGAAGATTGTGTCCTGGTGATTCGGGGGATGTCTGATCTCCCCGCCATGATTGAGCTCTACAAGCGCATGGCCAAAGAGAAAGGCGTTGCTGACAAACTCAGATTTTTAGCCATCGCCCCTACTCCTGCACGGCACCGAGCAGAACTGGAGTTGGCAGACATCATGCTTGATACCTTTCCTTATACAGGAGCAACTCAGACAATGGAGGCCCTCTGGCGAGGGGTCCCAGTTCTCACCAAAGTGGGTCAGCATTACTACGGGGCGAATGAGTTATACCCTCGCTACAAAATAATTGGT
>JAAUUJ010000114.1 GCA_012030715.1 Synechococcaceae cyanobacterium SM2_3_1
AGAGGGGAGGGGAGGGGAGGGGAGGGGAGGAAAAGAAAGGGAAAGGGGGGTGGAGTAGGGGGGCGGGGTAGGCCGCAGGGGGTAGGGGGTAGACGTCGGGGTTTGGTATCGGGGTCGGGGTCACCAAACGGGGAGCTGGAAAAGCAAGTGCAGGGGTGGCCACGGCGGGCTCAGGGTCTGGAGTCACCGGAGGAGGGGGGGGGGAAGAGCTGATCAGGCTTAGGGTTGCTCCCAACGAGGCTGTCAGGATCACCCCTGATGCTGCCAGGATCCACCAGAATCCCTGCTGTAACCACTGCGGCCAGTGATCGGGGGGGAAGGATTTTTGAGCTGAGCCTCCTGGCAAGACGACGGTGCCTGCATGGGTTTCAGGATCGACCTCCTGGCGAGGCCGTGGTGCTGGCTGGGGTGGAGCTGCAGGTTGTTGAGGGGGAGGAGTGACAGCAGGAGCTTCTGCAGAGGTCATGGCTGTAACTGCAGTCCCTTCCTGTACCGGATCTTCCCAGACCCCATCCATCTCGGCCATGGTGTGTTCAGAAAATACGGGTGCAGGCGGCGGCGGGGGTAATGAAACCGTGGTAGATCCGAGTGCCGTGGCCAGGGCATTACCGAGCCCTTGCATACTTTGGGGTCGTTGATCCGGTTCTTTGGCCAGACAGCTGTGGATCACCTCCTCCAGAGCTTTGGGAATCGGATAGGGCAGTTGATCCCGTTGGAAGGGCCGAGGGGCCTGATAGTTGTGGCTTTGATACCAGCCTGCAAAAGAATCGGTGGCCGGTTCAATAGGCATGTCTCCAACTAGCATCCGGTAGAGCACCAATCCCAGGGAATAGATATCGGAGCGTGCATCCAGTTCCTCCCCCCGCATTTGCTCAGGCGAAGCGTAGCGAGCGGTTCCCAGAAAACCAGAAGTCTGGGTACCCAGGACCACTGAGGCATCACTGATCACCTTGGCAATGCCAAAGTCCAGGACCTTGATACTTTCTTCTAAACTGTTATCACTGAGGACAAAGATATTGCTGGGCTTGATGTCCCGGTGGATCACCCCTTTGATTAAATGCCCTTCCATCATGCGTTCAAAGCTGTGGGCGTAATGCATTCCTGCACAGATCTGGCGACCCAGGTGCACAACGCGGTGAGGATCCATGGGACCATTTTTGAGAATGACATCCCCCATCCCCTGGCCCTTAAGGAATTCCATGACCAGGTAGGGCTGATCTTGAAAGAGGCCGTAGTCAAGGATCTTAATGATGCGAGGATGTTCCCCCAACAGTGTGCTTACCCGAGCTTCCTCCTCAAAGCGACGACGCAGCTGGCGACGAACCTTATCTTCTCCCAGCAGATGTTGATGCAGAAACTTAATGGCAACTGGACGCTGAAACAGCTGGACATCCACACCCTTGAAAACTTCTCCCATGCCACCCGCACTCAGTCGGTGACTAAGCTGGTAGCGACTGCCAATGATCTGACCTGTTGCGAGTGTCACGTTGTCCTGCCTTATGGGAATCCCTCACCTGCACCCTGAGGATAGCTGACCCAGAGACGAATCGACTCTCCTCTTTGGTGTGCATAGGGTTGTGAATGTGTCCTGATCTTGAATCCACTCTAGCGATGCAATATCTGATTTTTTTTAAGCCCTTTGGAGTGCTGACGCAGTTCACTGATACTGCAGGTCGACTCACCCTTAAAGACTACATTTCGGTGCCCAGTGTCTATCCCGTGGGACGCCTGGATCGAGATAGTGAAGGGCTGCTCTTGCTCAGTGATGATGGCAAACTCAAGGCCCGCCTTCTGGATCCCCGCTTTGGTCATCACCGCACCTATTGGGTCCAGGTGGAAGGACTGCCTTCGGGAACCTGCTTGAAAGCTTTACGCCAGGGCGTCCTGATCCAGGATCAATGGACCCGCCCCGCCCAGGTTCGGGTCTTGCCGTCGGATCCCGATCTTCCTCCCCGCCATCCCCCGATTCGAGAACGACTTTCGATCCCGACCTCCTGGCTGGAGCTAACCCTGACCGAGGGTCGCAATCGGCAGGTGCGGCGCATGACAGCGGCGGTGGGGTTACCGACATTGCGTTTGATCCGGGTGAGGTTGGGACCCCTGCACCTTACAGGGTTGGACTGTGGGCAGTGGCGTTTCCTGACCCCGGAGGAAGTCGGTCAGTTGCGACAGGAGTGTTTTCCTCAGCAGAGGCGTCACCGCACTCATCCTTAATACTCCAAAACATTCCTTAAAAAATCCCCGATTTTGCAAAGTTTCTTCCTAAGGTGAACTCAGAGTAGCGGTACACTGAAGCATCAATCCGGTCTGTAGGGCAAGTCAAACCTTACCTGAGATTCGGATCCTCTCCTCTCCGCCTGCCAACCGCAGGTGAAAGATTGGGCTGGCTATAGTGGAACTATTGAAGACAGGCGAGTACCATGCAACTGAGTGAAATCACTCATCCCAACCAACTTCATCATCTCAGTCTGACGCAACTGCGCAATCTGGCACGGCAGATCCGCGAGAGGCATCTGCAAACTGTCTCCACCAGCGGTGGGCATCTGGGGCCTGGTCTTGGGGTTGTCGAGTTAACCCTGGCCCTATACAAAACTCTGGATCTGGATCAGGACAAAGTGATCTGGGATGTGGGTCACCAGGCCTACGCCCACAAAATGCTAACGGGTCGGTATGAGCGCTTCCATACTCTGCGGCAAAAAGGAGGATTGCGGGCTACCTCAAACGCTGTGAAAGCTGCTTTGATCACTTCGGGGCGGGTCATGCCTCCACCAGCATTTCGGCAGGATTGGGCATGGCTTTAGCCCGCGATGCCCAGGGCAAAGACTTTAAGGTGGTGTCGATCATCGGGGATGGGGCGTTAACGGGTGGCATGGCCTATGAAGCCATTAACCACGCAGGGCACTTACCCAAAACCAACTTGATGGTGGTTCTGAATGACAACGGTCTTTCGATTTCCCCCAATGTGGGGGCCCTTCCCCGTTACCTGAACCGCCTGCGCCTCAGCCCCCCGGTTCAATTCATTACCGATAGTTTAGAAGAACAGCTCAAGAATTTGCCCATTCTCGGATCCAGCCTCAGTCCTGAGATTGATCGCCTCAAGGAAACCATGAAGCTGTTGACGGCGGTGCAGAACAACAAAGTCGGGATTGTGTTTGAGGAGCTGGGCTTTACCTACGTAGGTCCGGTAGATGGTCATGATCTGAAGGAACTGATCGACTCCTTTGAGCTGGCCCACACGATCACCGGTCCAGTGCTGGTGCATGTGGCAACTGTGAAGGGCAAGGGCTATGCTCCCGCAGAGGCGGATGGTGTCGGCTATCATGCTCAGTCTGCCTTTAATCTGGCCACGGGCAAACCCAATCCTTCTACTAAACCCAAGCCGCCCAATTACTCCAAGGTCTTTGGGCACACCCTCACCCGACTGGCAGAGCTGGATCCGCGCATCATTGGGATCACGGCAGCCATGGACACTGGCACGGGTCTGAGCAAATTGAAAGAGAAGCTGCCCAAGCAATTTATTGATGTCGGGATCGCTGAACAGCACGCGGTAACCCTGGCGGCAGGGCTGGCCTGTGAGGGGATGCGACCCGTAGCGGTCATCTATTCCACTTTTCTCCAGCGGGCCTACGACCAGATCATCCACGATGTCTGCATTCAAAATCTGCCTGTCTTTTTCTGCCTGGATCGGGCGGGAATTGTCGGAGCAGACGGCCCCACCCATCAGGGGGTCTATGACATTGCCTATCTGCGCTGCATCCCCAACATGGTGTTAATGGCTCCTAAGGATGAAGCCGAGTTCCAACAAATGATCGTCACTGGTGTCGAGTACACGGAGGGGCCAATTGCGCTGCGCTATCCCCGGGGTACTGGGGTGGGAGCCCCGTTGGCCGAAGAGGGATGGGAACCCCTGCCCATTGGTAAAGGCGAGATCTTGAGGCATGGGGAAGATCTGCTGATCCTGGCCTACGGCACCATGGTCTACCCTGCCCTGCAGGCCGCTGAGATCCTCAAGGAACACGGCATGAATGCCACCGTGGTCAATGCCCGCTTTGCCAAACCTCTGGACAGGGATCTGATCCTGCCACTGGCCCAGCGGATCCCACAGGTAGTGACGGTCGAAGAAGGCTGCCTCATGGGTGGATTTGGCACGGCGGTGGCCGAGGCGCTCATGGATGCGGATCTCGTCGTCCCCGTGTTGCGCATCGGGATCCCAGATCAGCTCGTGGATCATGCCAAACCGGAGGAGGCGCTGGCGGAGTTGGGACTGAACAGCGCTGGTATTGCCGAGAAAATATTGGGACGGTTTCCTGCTGCCCCCATCCAGATGCAGATGGCCCGCGCCACCGAATCTGTGGAGAGCTAGGACGACCGCTGCCGTTCCAGGCTAGGATCAGGAGCACCGCAGCCGCAGGGGAGGAAGAGATCGCATGGTAGCCACGCCAGTACAAACCCAGTACGAAGCCGTGATCGGACTGGAAACCCATGTGCAGCTCAGCACTCAGGCCAAGATCTTTTCCTCCAGCTCCACCGCCTTTGGAGCGCCCCCCAATAGCCACATCGATCCGGTCTGCATGGGATTACCGGGAACCCTGCCAGTTCTGAATCAGAAGGTGCTGGAGTACGCAGTCAAGGTGGGGCAGGCCCTCCACTGCGACATCGCCCGCTACTGCAAGTTTGATCGCAAGCAGTACTTTTATCCAGATCTCCCCAAAAACTACCAGATCACCCAATACGACATTCCGATTGCCAGTCAGGGCTGGTTAGAAATTGAACTCCTGGATGAGGCAAGCCAGGCCACAACACGCAAGCGCATTGGGGTGACTCGCCTGCATATGGAGGAGGATGCGGGCAAGCTGGTGCACGCGGGCAGTGATCGGCTAGCAGGATCCCTCTACTCTCTGGTGGATTTCACCGGGCCGGGGTGCCCCTGGTGGAAATTGTCTCGGAGCCGGATCTGCGGTCCGGTCAGGAGGCGGCAGAGTATGCCCAGGAGTTGCAGCGGATCGTGCGTTACATCGGTGCCAGTGACGGCAACATGCAGGAAGGATCGATGCGCTGTGATGTCAACATCTCGGTGCGCCCGCAGGGCTCCACCCCCTTTGGCACCAAGGTCGAGATCAAAAACATGAACTCCTTCAATGCCATCCAGCGGGCCATTGAGTATGAGATCAAGCGACAGATTAAGGCGGTGGAGGCAGGCGAGCCCATTCTGCAGGAAACCCGTCTCTGGGATGAAAATACCCAGCGCACCACCAGTATGCGCTCCAAGGAGGGTTCCAGCGATTACCGCTATTTTCCTGAACCGGATCTACTGCCCATCCGCCTTACGGTAGAGCAACTGCATCAGTGGCAACAGGAGCTGCCGGAACTGCCAGCCCAGAAGCGGCAACGCTACCAAGCCGAGCTGGGACTTTCCGCCTATGATGCTCGCTATCTTAGTGATGATCGGGAAACCGCCGCTTACTTTGAAGCCGTCCTGGCCACCGGAGCCGATCCTAAGGCGGCAGCCAACTGGATGATGAGTGATATTGCCAGTTACCTCAACACCCAGAAACTGACCTACCGTGAGATTGCTCTACAACCCACCACCCTGGCGGAGCTGATCAGCCTGATTGAGAAGGGCACCATCAGCGGCAAGATCGCCAAGGAAATTCTGCCGGAGCTGCTGCGGGAAGGAGGATCGGCGCTCGCCCTGGTGGAGGGCAAGGGACTGACGCAAATCTCTGATCTTTCCCAGCTGGAGGCTGTAGTCGAGGAGGTTCTGCAGGAAAATCCGGGGCAGGTGGAACAGTACCGTGGGGGTAAAAACAAGCTTTTTGGCTTTTTTGTCGGGCAGCTGATGAAAAAAACCCAGGGGCGTGCCGATCCAAAAGTGACCAATGACCTGCTCAAACAAAAACTGGATCAGTCCTCCTGATCCTCTGTTTTCCTCCTGTCCACAGTTAACTCTCAGAAAGACTTGCTAGCCTCATAATCAACTGATCAGGGGCAGGGGGCCGTTAAAATGGACTGAGCTGCTCAAGACCCCCACAGATCGACCTCGGGGTCAAGGATCACGGTGCCACAGGATCAAACCATGGGAGACTCCATCTTCAAGCGAGCAGGCCAATGGATATCCAACACCCCCCTTCGTTCTCTGGACCAGGCCTATCAGTCAGCTCTCCAAATTCAATCCATTGAGACCAACCATTTCCAGGGAGAAAAGATTCATCCCAGCTCCAATCACAGTGAGAATGTTAGCAAGTATTTCCAGGGGCAGCTCCGCAAGCAGCTGAGTACGATTGAGGTGCGGTTGGCGGAGTTTCGGACCAGCAATGCTTTCACCACACCTCCTCCCAACAGTCAACAGAACTCGAACTCCCCTGAGATCAACAATGGATCCAGTCCTGGCAGTCAGGAAGCAATGATCCTGGAAAAGCTGCGGTTTATTGATGACGTCACCCGTCGGTATTCCCGGTCTGAAGTGCGCAAGGAACGGGAGGCTGCTCGCCAGTCACGGGAATCCTCTGCAGCGCTGGCAACGAAGCAGACTGAAAGCGATCCCCAAGGGCCACTCACCCTTCCGGTGTCTAAAACCAATGTGATGGAAAACCCACCCCAACCCCCCCTCAGCCCACAACGCTCCACACCTCAAAATTAACAAAGCCAGTAAAACTGGAATTTTACCTCGCTCGATCCTCAGAACCTTTGACCGCCTCCGCCGCGAATTTAGCCCGGACTATGAAAAAGAGGTGATCACAGATTTTCGCACCTCGCGGGCCAAGACCATGACTTCGATCCGCTTTCTGGTCTTGCTTGCCTTTCTACCCCTGCTGGCCCAAGTTATTTCCAAAAATTTTATCTTTGGGCCGTTAGTCGAACATTTTCGAGAACATGATCCACAGCAGGTGGTTCTCAGCCAGGAATATCAAGAACAAGCCCTCACTGAATTCCAACACTTTAGAGAACACCTGGAGCTCCAACACCTGATTGCTGGAGATATCTCAGAGGAAGGCGATCCTAACCAGGAGGAAGTTTTACGCAGCACGGCCCTGGATATTTTAAGCAAGTATGCCTATCGCAGTGCTGAAGGGCTCAAAAATGTCTTTGCTGATTTATTGTCTCTCGGGGTTTTTGCTTGGTTGATTTTTATTGGGCGGGAAGAGATTGATATTCTCAAATCTTTTTTAGATCAAATTATTTATGGGCTTAGTGATAGTGCCAAAGCCTTTATCATTATTCTTTTTACCGATGTATTTGTAGGTTATCACTCCCCCCACGGTTGGGAGGTATTGCTGGAAAGTATGGCACGACACCTGGGATTGCCGGAAAATCGTGAGGTGATCTTTACCTTTATTGCCACATTTCCTGTGTTTCTAGACACCATGTTTAAGTACTGGATCTTCAGGTATCTCAACCGCGTTTCCCCTTCAGCTGTGGCTACTTATAAGACCATGAATGACTAGCCAGCCTCAGGACGTGCGAACAGGAATCTGATGCGTCTGCAGATAGGTTTTGATCTCAGCAATCGTCAGCTGACCAAAATGGAGCAGCGAGGCCAGGAGTGCAGCTTCTGCCTGACTGTCAGCAAATACCTGGCGAATGTGTTCACAGGTCCCCGCGCCTCCTGAGGCCACCACTGGAATGGGGACAGCTGCCGCTACTGCTTGGGTCAGCTCCAGGTCATAGCCCGCCTGGGTGCCATCAGCATCCATACTGGTGAGTAGGATCTCTCCAGCTCCTCTCCGGGCCACCTCTACTGCCCACTTCACTGCATCCAACCCCGTCGCTTCCCGTCCCCCCCGTACCACCACTTCCCAATGGGGATCGGCAGATTCAGACTGGCGGCGGGCATCGATGGCCACCACAATACATTGCTCTCCCAAGCGACGACTGGCCCGCGAGATCAAGTCAGGATCGCGAACCGCTGCCGAATTAATACTCACTTTATCGGCCCCAGCCCGCAGCAAGGCCCGCATCGTGTCCACATCCCGGATCCCACCCCCAACGGTGAGGGGAATGAAAACCTGTTCTGCAGTCCGTTGGACGACATCGAAGAGGATATCGCGGTCTTCATGGGTGGCTGTAATGTCGAGAAACACCAACTCATCCGCCCCCGCCCGGTCGTAAGCCTGAGCCAGTTCCACCGGATCCCCTGCATCTTTCAAATCGACAAACTTGATCCCTTTGACTACCCGTCCAGCCTTCACATCCAGGCAAGGAAGAATTCGCTTAGCTAGCATAGATTCCTCCAATAAGAGTACTCCACCCCAAAATCGTGGGGGGTTTTTAGGGGAAAAACAGCTTCTGGAGTAGATATAATGACACAAATCCCAGTCTGTCTTTAGGCTAGCCTGGATGGATAGACCTAAACTCAACAGGTGTTGTGGTTGTTGCAGAACAGTTGATGAGTCTATGTAAGCTTAGGGTTGAATTGCAGTTTGTGCAACATGTCATCCAATCTTAGGTTATTACTGGTGTTTTTCTCTTTGGTGAATTACTGATCCGCTCTCTGGATGCTATGCAGCAGTACACTCAATCTTCTCACCCCCTGGCTACAGTCACTCATTCAGGCCGACGCACTTCTCCGTCGTATATTGAGGTTCTCTGTAAAACCCCTGATCTAGAGGAACTGGACACTCGGATTCGCATCAATTTGCAGGAAGCCCTGATTCGGTTTATTAAAGATGAACGCAAGTGGTCCACCCTCCCCTTCAGTGAACAAACGCGACTCTTGCAGAAGCTAGCCACTCGCAGCAATGAAAGTAATCCTTTTTCAGAAGAGATTATTGTCAAGTGTCAGGATGAACGCGGAAAGCTAGTGACTCGCAAGGCAAAATTACTTCTAGACACAACCCGCAATAAAAATCTGTCCAGTATCTTCGACCAGATCATCAACCAGCATATTGCTCTGGTTTTTCATGAACAATTCTGTTTTGGACTATTAGATCATCTGGAAAGATTGATCGCCCTAGAAACCAAAATGATCCTATTGAGTGGGGATGAGAATACTAATTCCTCGGTGATACCGTTGAGTTATCTAGATGTCCAAGAAGATCTTCTCCCCCTCTCCACACAAGACTTCGAAATGATTCGCGAAAAGGGGCTGGGGATTATGATCGAATTAATCCCTAAGTTTCTGCGCTTACCCCTGAATAAGCTTTATTACGCAATCAATCAGATCAATCACGATTTTCCTTCTCTGGCACTTCAGTTCTATCTGGACACTCATTTTGCCACCAAGCCAAATAGCTCAGAAGATGCCATCATTCG
The DNA here is from genome assembly GCA_012030715.1 of Synechococcaceae cyanobacterium SM2_3_1. Taxonomy (GTDB): domain Bacteria; phylum Cyanobacteriota; class Cyanobacteriia; order Thermostichales; family Thermostichaceae; genus JAAUUJ01. The sequence goes on from JAAUUJ010000114.1 coordinate 9,253, forward strand.
TCAGATGTTGATCCGGACTTTTTTCACCAAAGCTTTTTATTCGATCGTGCGGGTTGGGGGCTTAAAAATAGAGCATCTAAGCCTACCCGAAGCATCTCGCAGCAACCGTTTCCAGTATTTCACGGGATCAGATGACGACTCCGTCAGCCTCGTTAACAGTGAGGACGGCAATACATCACTACGGGATGATTTCCGAGCCTTGGTGGCAGAGCTGCAACACCGACAACAGCGGGAACAGATCCTGAAACAACGTCGCAATATTCAGGGGCCTTCCATCAAGACAGAGTTGAATTTGGAAAAGGTGTTAGAAGACATCTTTATGGTCTACTGTGATCAGTGGACCAAAGAGATCAGGGATGAAACTGAATACCTGCAACGAACCCTCTGGTTACCTCTCAAATTTGAGCGCCTGAATGAATGGGATAAGCAGCTGCTGCAACAACACCTGTACCGCTATACCGACGAGCAATACCTGGCGCTATTAACTCCTCAGGAACAGGATCTGATTCAGAGATGGGAAGCTTTTGCCCGCCAGGAGTATGCCAATGAGCGGACTCGAGCTCAGGTGGAGGCAATTGGCGACATAGATGAAGAAACCTTTGTCCTGGAGGTGATGCTGCGGTTTGTCAGTAAGCACCAATGGATTTTGGAACAACATCAGGAGCTGATCACCGAACAGGTGGCGAAACAGGTTACTCGCATGTTCCGTGTGGGGAGCATTACCGCCGATATGATTATTCGCGATCGGTATCAATCTTTTCAGGAGGATGTGCTTCCTTACATCTACTTTTGCAGCGTGCCCACCTCCCGCGACGAACCTGTCTGGCTGGAATCCCCCTATCCCCTTAGTAAACTTTTGTACCTGATCGATCGGGTGGAAACCATGACTGGACCCGAAGGCACCCCACTGGCGGAACCTGCGACCCTTTCCATGGCCAAAGCCTTGCTGGTGGAACTATTTCATGTAGAGCGGGAGCGGCTTCTCCAGCCTGAAACTAGCTCTGAGCTTGTGCCCAGTCAGGAGCCCGCATAGGGGTGGATGCGCGGATCACACTCGGTGCCGACATCTGACTCATGTAAGCAATTATTGCAAATTGTTACTGAAGACCAGGCGAAATTCATAATCGGTTCCTAGCTCTGGTAGAACGAAGGTCAGCACTGGGGCCTCCATTAGGCTCCTCTCCCGCTGTTTGCATACGGAGTCCTCGCATGTTCACGCTTGTTAAGCCCTGCAGTCGTCGTGTTGTCCCCCAGGATCTGGGGGATCGAGAGTTGGTTAAGGTGGTTTACGTGGTTCTGGAGCCGCAATACCAGAGCGCCCTGAGCGGAGCAGCACAGGCCATTAATGCCTCACATCCGCAACTGGCGATCCAGCTGAGTGGTTTTCTGATCGAAGAATTACGGGATCCCCAAACCTATGCAGAATTTCAGGCGGCGGTCGCCGAGGCCAACATTTTCCTGGGTTCCCTGATCTTCATTGAAGATCTGGCCGACAAAGTCGTCGCAGCCGTGGAACCTCAACGGGATCGTCTGGATGTAGCCATCGTCTTCCCTTCTATGCCCCAGGTCATGCGTCTGAATAAACTGGGCAGCTTCTCCATGGCACAACTGGGACAATCCAAGAACGCTATTGCTCAGTTCATGCGCAAACGCAAGGAGCAATCGGGTAGTTCATTCCAGGATGGGATGCTCAAGCTTCTGCAAACCCTCCCCAAGGTTCTAAAATATTTACCCATTGACAAGGCCCAGGATGCTCGCAACTTTATGCTCAGCTTCCAGTACTGGCTGGGGGGATCGTCCGACAACCTGCAAAATTTCCTGTTGATGCTGGCGGACAAGTATGTTCCTTCCCTGAAGGGGCAGCTCAGCTTCCAGGATCCCGTCACCTATCCGGATATGGGTATCTGGCACCCCCTGGCTCCGCAGATGTTTGAGGATGTGCAGACGTACCTGAACTGGACCAACAGCCGCGATGATCTGCCGGTGGACAACAAAGATCCGCTGGCTCCCTGTGTGGGTCTGGTTCTGCAGCGCACCCACCTGGTCACGGGTGATGACGCCCACTATGTGGCGATGGTGCAGGAACTAGAGTCTAGAGGAGCACGGGTGATTCCGATCTTTGCGGGCGGTCTGGATTTCTCCAAGCCAGTGGATGTCCTTTTCTGCAGCCCTAGCGGAACACCTCTAGTGGATGTGGTGGTTTCGCTGACAGGATTCGCCCTGGTAGGGGGCCCGGCTCGCCAGGATCACCCCAAAGCCATTCAGTCCCTGCAGAAGCTGAATCGCCCTTACATGGTGGCCCTGCCGCTGGTGTTTCAAACCACCGAAGACTGGGAGGACAGTGATCTGGGTTTACACCCCGTCCAGGTGGCGTTGCAGATTGCCTTGCCGGAGTTGGATGGAGCGATTGAGCCCATTGTGCTCTCGGGTCGGGATGGCATGACCGGAAAAGCAATTGCTCTCCAGGATCGGATTGAAACCGTGGCAGAGCGGGCGTTGAAATGGGCCAACCTGCGGCGTAAGCCTAAACTGAGCAAGAAGATCGCCATTACCGTCTTCAGCTTTCCCCCAGATAAGGGCAACGTCGGCACCGCCGCCTACCTGGATGTCTTTGCCTCCATTCACCGGGTCCTCCAGAGCCTGCAAAGCAATGGCTACGATGTCCAGGATCTGCCTGCCACCCCAAAGCAACTGATGGCAGATGTGATTCACGATGCCCAGGCCCAGTTTGCCAGCCCTGAACTAAATGTGGCCGCTCGCCTCTCGGTGCCAGAGTACGAGTCCCTCACCCCCTATCACAAAGCCCTGGAGGAGTGGTGGGGACCTGCGCCTGGTCAGCTCAATACCGACGGCAAAGATCTGCTGGTCTATGGTAAGCATTACGGCAATCTTTTTGTGGGCGTACAACCCACCTTCGGCTATGAAGGGGATCCGATGCGGTTGCTGTTCTCCAAGTCCGCCAGCCCCCATCACGGTTTTGCTGCCTACTACACCTATCTGGAGAAGATCTGGAAGGCAGACGCCGTCCTGCATTTTGGCACCCACGGATCGCTGGAGTTTATGCCCGGCAAGCAGATCGGCATGTCTGGCCAGTGCTATCCTGACAACCTGATCGGGGCGATCCCTAACCTCTACTACTACGCCGCCAACAACCCCTCAGAGGCCACGATTGCCAAGCGGCGGGGTTATGCCTGTACCATTAGCTATCTGACGCCTCCCGCAGAGAATGCCGGACTCTACAAAGGGTTGCAGGAATTGCGGGATCTGATCGGGTCTTACCAGAGCCTGCGGGAAGGGGGGCCGTGGGGTTCAGATCGTCAACACCATCTGTGAAAAGGCCCGCCTGGTCAACCTGGATCAGGATGTGACTCTCCCTGAAGTGGATGCCAAAGCGCTCTCCCTGCCGGAACGGGATCGGGTGGTGGGTCTCCTCTACGCGCGGCTGATGGAAATAGAATCACGGCTGCTACCCTGTGGATTGCATGTGATCGGTGCACCTCCCACGGCGGAAGAGGCGGTGGCCACCCTGGTCAGCATTGCCAGCATTGATCGCCCGGAGGAAGGGATCCTGGGTCTGCCCCGCATTCTTTGCCAGAGCCTGGGTCGTGATCTGGAGGAGGTCTACCACAACCGCGATCGGGGCCATCTTCAAGATACGGAGCTTCTGGATCGGATCAACCAGGCCAGTCAGCAGGCGGTTGCCGCCATGGTCCAGGAACAGACCGATGCGGATGGTCGAGTTTCGGGGGTAACGCGGCTCAATTTCCTGAATATGGGTCGCACCGCTCCCTGGCTGAAAGCCCTCCGAGAAGCCGGGTATCCCCAGGTGGATCCAGACCCGCTAAAACCGCTTTTCCAGTTTTTAGAATTCTGTCTCCAGCAGATCACCGCCGACCATGAGCTGGGATCCTTGCTGCGGGCCCTGGAGGGAGACTATATCCTGCCCGGACCAGGAGGGGATCCGATCCGTAATCCAGGGGTCTTGCCCACCGGTAAAAATATTCACGCTCTCGATCCGCAGTCCATTCCCACAGCGGCGGCGATCCAGTCGGCTGAGGTGGTGGTGGAACGGCTGCTGGAGCGGCAACGGGCAGAACAGGGGGGCCAGTGGCCCGAAAGTATCGCGGTCGTTCTCTGGGGAACGGACAATATCAAAACCTACGGAGAGTCCCTAGCCCAGGTGCTCTGCCTTCTGGGGGTTCGGCCTCAACCTGATGCCCTGGGACGCATGAATAAACTGCAACTGATCCCACTTCCGGAGCTGGGGCGGCCCCGCATTGATGTGGTGGTCAATTGCTCCGGCGTCTTCCGCGATCTGTTTGTGAACCAGATGGAGTTACTGGATCGGGCGGTGAAACTCTGCGCAGAAGCAGAGGAACCTCTGGAGCAGAACTTTGTGCGCAAGCATGCACTGGCCCAGGCCGACGATCTCGGGATCAGCTTGCGACAGGCGGCAACCCGCGTTTTCTCCAATGCCTCGGGATCCTATGCTGCCAACGTCAATCTGGCAGTGGAAAACAGTTCCTGGGAGCAGGAGACCGAACTGCAGGACATGTACCTCAGCCGCAAAGCCTTTGCCTTTGGATCGGATCTCAATAACCAGAACATGCGGCAGCTATTTGAGTCCTCCCTCAAAACTGTGGACATGACCTTCCAGAACCTG
>JAAUUJ010000115.1 GCA_012030715.1 Synechococcaceae cyanobacterium SM2_3_1
CTGCTCAATACTTCCTGAGAGCTTAGCTTCTCTGATTAACATCATGTTATCCTAGCTCAACTCAGGATAAAAGCCGTCCTAGAAGGACGGGGCTTTAGACCCAGGTTTTCGGTAAAACCCCACCACACCCAGGAAACTCTGGAATCACAGTGCCTCCCACATCGATTGGAATAACCAGCGCAACAATCCAGGGAGCCCGTCTTAAACCAATCAGTTCTCCCCCCACGATCAATTCCGTTCCAGACTCCAGACTTTGACCAGATGCGGCTTCTGGAGCCTGACTCAGGGTTGGAGACGATGATCCACACGCCACCAGAGATCCAGCCAGAAGCGGCAAGACAGCCGCTCTTGAAACATCTTCAAGAATATTTCTCACGATATACTCCTCACCATGATACAAATATCAAATCATTCATAGATTACCACCAGACCCAACCCTTAGATATCAGTCGGGGTCAAAATACCATTAAAAAATTATTAAGTTCAGAGATCAATCGAGAACCTAATGGCTGAAGATTCTTGGAGATGCTGTCGCCAGCTGCTTCTTTCTCATCGTGAACTCACAGGACAATGAGCTGGCTTTCCAGCCGGAATCATTAGGATCCGCTTGAGGGCACTAGATTAAGGCAGTTGGTCAGGATCAATTCCTTGAGATCGTAAAAAGGCCTCAAGTTGCTCTACCCGTTTCTGCGCTTGATCCGCCCGTTGCCGTTCCTGTTCTGCCCGTTGCCGTTCGGCCTCTTCTGGGAAAGGGATCAACTCTCCTGCTGCCGTAAACCAGCGTAGTTGCCGCTCATGGATCCCTAACTGTAACCCCAGCTCCTCACTCGGCAACCTTTCTCCTTCTACTGGCGGGATCGGTTCATATTCACCACTCTTCAAGCGAAATCCTGCAAATTCCAGCGTCTCTGGATGAAACCAGTAATACTCTGGCAGTCTCCATACTTCCTCATAAAGCTTTTTTTTCGCTCCTTTATCTACCCTGGCTGTGGAATCCGACAGCAATTCAATCACTAGATTGGGATATTTGCCTCCCTCTTCCCAAACCATCCAACTGCGGCGTTCTTTTTTTTCGGTTCCCAAGACCACGAATAGATCTGGACCTAAAAAATCACGTTTTTTTAGCTGTTGAGTATTGTAATAAACGGTTAGGTTTCCAGAGACGTAGAAGTCTTGTCGATCCCGCCACCAATAATTGAGCAGGCGAATCAGCAGATCGATCTGATTGCGATGAAGTTCAGTTTCCAAGTTCGGTTCATCACTATAAAGATCACAGGGAGGCCACTCTACCAAGATTCCAGGATCCGCTACGGAGGGACTGTTATCCAAGTAAACCATTGCCGAACGCTCCAGCAAGATTAGACTTCAGTATAGCGAACAGACACTGGCCATCCTCCGACATGGCAACTCACAAAACCCATTCAACACCTTGTGATTTCAATCTGCATTCCTGCCGCCCTTAACCGATCCGCTAGCACAGGACCTAATCCGGTGGCAGGTGTCAGGATTCCCCCTCGCTCAGATCCACCGGGCAGTTGATCCGTATCCAGGACCAGACTGAGGGCTGATTCACACACACATTTCACCGTCACCCGATTGCCCGGATCTCCCTGATCCTGAATGACCCCTCTGATCCTTTGCCCCTCTGAAGTGCGGCCCAGCAGTTCACAGCGAAACCAGCCTGAGTCCATGGTTTGTACCGTTGGACCCTGACCCGGCTGAGGCAAACGAGATTGGAGAAACTGCCGCAGTTGAGGCTGTTGAATTGCTCCCAGAAAAAATCCCAGGCCAGTAGCCACTCCTCTCGCTTTCAGCTGGGCAAAAGGTGGATCAAACTTGAGACATTCCTGATAGACAAAATCTTCGGCATACCCCTGTTCCTGCCACTGTTGAAAGAGAGCACAACTACGTCGCACCACTCGTGTATTAACCGCAGCCATAACAAATGGAGCTACCCAGGTTGCTATGTCAGGATCATATTGAGCCATTCGCAGATCTTGATGGAAATCTAGAGGAGCATCAGGTGTTGTCCTTGCTGGATTCAGCAGGAATGGGTCTGTCATCAACTCCGCCTGCCCCGACTCATATAGCTGAAACGCAGACGCCAGGGTGCCACCATTCAGACCTCCAAACATTTGAAAATAGCCTTTGACAAATTGGCATGTCTGACCCCGTTGTTGCCACAGGTGATCCACCAGCAGGTAGGCACCGAGATCCGAGGGAATAGAATCAAACCCACAGCAGGGAATGATCCGTGTACCTGTAGCGGCAGCCGCTTGATGATAACGATCACAGAGGGATCTCACCCAGGGGGTTTCGCCTGTGATATCGACATAGTGAGTTTGCAGCCGAACGCAGGCATCGACAATAGCATTCCCATAGAGGCTAAAGGGTCCCGCCGTGTTCAAAATCACTTGAGTACTGGCAACCATCGCTTCCACAGCCTTATGATCCTGAGCATCTGCCACCAGTACCGCAATATCACAACCTGTCTGCTCCCGGATCTGCTGCAGCTTCTTGAGATCCGTCCAGCAATGGCCCAGCGCAAACTGAAGGGAGCATGAGCTGCAAAATACTGAACAGTTTGCTTGCCCACAAAGCCAGTGGCTCCGTAAAGTATCACGTCATACAAACGATCCATAGCACCTTTCTTAAATTCAACATTGCCTCTTTTGTAGTAGATCCAATCCGTATTCCCTGACTTTTGTAATTATGATCTGCAACTTGGGACCGTTCCCCAAGGCTAAAGTGCTAAGATGCAGTCTTGATCTTTCCCCTGCGATTACGCCTCAGAGAGTTCCCCATGCCACCACGCAAGAGCAATCAATCCTCCAAAGGCAAAACCCAACGGCAGAATGGCGATAAAGAGCCAGAGAAGCGTAAAGCTCTGGAGCAGGTGCTGACTCAGATCGAGCGCAACTTTGGTAAGGGTGCGATCATGCGACTGGGAGATGCCAGTCAGATGCGGGTGGCCACGGTGCCCAGTGGGGCTCTCCCCCTGGATCTGGCTCTCGGGGGTGGTTATCCTAAAGGACGTATTGTTGAAATCTTTGGGCCTGAATCCTCCGGCAAAACTTCGATCGCCCTGCACGCCATTGCAGAGGTGCAAAAACAGGGGGGAACGGTTGCTTTTGTAGATGCTGAGCACGCCCTGGATCCCACGTATGCTGCCGCTTTAGGAGTCCAGATTGAAGATCTGCTGGTATCCCAACCCGATACGGGGGAGGATGCTCTTGAAATTGTCGATCAGCTGGTACGCTCTGCGGCTGTGGATGTGGTGGTGGTGGACTCCGTGGGCCGCCCTGGTTCCGAGAGCGGAAATTGAAGGGGAATGGGAGATGCCCATGTAGGGTTTACAGGCCCGCTTGATGAGTCAGGCCCTGCGCAAAATTGCAGGCAGCGTTAGCAAAACAGGGAGCCTGGTGATCTTTCTAAATCAGCTGCGATCCAAGATCGGGGGGCATGGGCTATGGACCCCAAGAAACCACCACTGGTGGCAACGCCCTCAAGTTTTATGCTTCGGTACGACTCGATATTCGCCGCATCCAAACCCTGAAAAAGGCTCAGATGAATATGGAATCCGTGCCCGCATCAAGGTGGTGAAAAATAAGGTGGCGCCTCCTTTTCGACGGGCCGAATTCGACATCATTTTTGGGCAGGGGATCTCTAACATCGGCTGTATTATCGATCTGGCGGAAGAACTGGGCATTCTCAAGCGTCGGGGAGCCTGGTATAGCTACAACGGTGAAAATGTGGCCCAGGGCGAGACAATCTGATCGCCTCCCTCAAAGAAGATAATGCCTTTTTGACAGAACTTGAAACAGGTGTGCGAGAAAAACTCTCGGCAGGAGCAACGGTCTCACCGACATCTGTGGCCCCCACAGAAGAGACAGATGAAGAAGATCCGGATGGAGCTGAGCCTGATATGGATGCTTCTGAAGATGTAGTCGATGATATCGATGATAATGTATCCGATGAGGATTTTTGATCCACATTTAGTGAGGGGTGAATTGATGTCATCTTTCTTGAAGGCTTACCTGATCAGTACCACTGCAATGGTTGCCCTGACTACCGTTGCTTGCTCTGGAAGCCCAACAGCGAGTACGCTTCTGGACACAGAACCATCCTCAGCGTCATCGGTACAGCTATCTGTATCTGGAAATACCTATCCTGTTGTTGTCTTGACCAATACCGGGACGTTTTTCCAGGAATGTTTCATCTTCAATCCAGATGGCTCTTTTCGTTCCAACGGGCTCACAGGTACATGGGAGGAAGTAGGGAACGAGAGCGGTCTCTGGTCAGCCACAACCACATCCGCCGAGGTAGGCTTTGAGATCCGCTGGACGGGACTGGATCTGACCAGCACTTATATCTCAGGGTTTGGCATCAGGCTGGCTGATGAAACCCTCTACCGTGTCTTTGGTCGGACGGGAGCCTGTCCTACCCGCAGTACAGCTCGGGGTTATGAAAGGTAAGGACGCCCCAACCTGAGCGGATTTAGATGCAACTGGGGTTTTCCTGGCAATCTTTATAAAAACACTGTTGCCGCCGCGCTTCATAGAGGAGCAAAGCCCCTGTGATCGCTACGTTTAAAGACTCTACTCCTGCTGCCATCGGGATCGTGACCAGATGATCCGCCGACTGGATCAGGGCCGAACTTAATCCCTGTCCTTCATTCCCCAGCAGGATCAGGGTGGGCTGGGTTAGGTCCTGTTTCCAAAAAGATCGCACTTCTCTCTCCGGCACTGGAGTCCCTACGGCAGCCAGCACCTGGATCTGGTGTTCACGGCAAGCCTGGAGGAGTTGGGGGAGATCGCTCACCCGAGGCGGCAAGCGAAACCACTGTCCGGCGGAGGCCCGCAGCACCTTGGGATGATCTGGATCAACGCTGTCCGGACTGATCCAGAGGGCATCGGTATGGGTAGCAGCAGCGGTCCGGATCAAGGCACCCAAATTTCCTGGATCCTGAAGGGTTTCTACAGCCAGCAGCAGATGGCACCGTCCCAAATCAAGAGCAGGGTAAAACTTGCGGGCGGCAATGCCGACCACCCCATCAGGAGTTTCAGTTGTGGTCAGACTCTTCAAGACTGCATCATTGATCGGTTGCTGGCGTGTATCAGAGGAGCACTGCTGGAGCAAATCCCTATGCCGTTCTAGCCATGCCTCGGTATAGCAAACCGCCTGCAGGGGCCAGCCTGTGGCCAGGGCCTCCTGGATCAGATGCGTTCCTTCCACCAAAAAGGCCTGCTGCTCACGCCGACCCTTGGCCTGTTGCAACTGCCGCAACTGCTGGATCCAGGGATTTTTAGGGCTGGTTAGTTCCATATGGGGCGTTACGCTGCTTCGTGCAGGTAGGGAAGGAAAAGATCCCGTTGTTCGAGTGTCAACCGTTTAGCTCGTTTGGTAGTGATATCAATGAACAAACCCTTCTGTATCCCTTCGGCAACCAGCGTCTGTCTGTCCTTAAAAAAATGCATCTTCATGGTGGCTGAAACCAGGCGCAGCTCCGTGAGCCACAGCTCAATTTGCACAGAGTCACCCAGATACAGGGGATGTTTGTAGTTAATCGATGTGTGAGTTAGAACTGGTGTAATCCCTTGCTGGGCAATCATATGGGTGGGGATCTGTAAGGCTTCTAAAAGCTTAAGTCGAGCAATTTCCATCCACTGAATATAAACAATATTACTTACATGTCCGGCAAAGTCGATGTGATAAGTGTAGATCTCTAGATCGACTTTAATCGTTTTCATAATGATGATCTGACTCAATCAATGTTTCTACCTGAGGTCAGGTCAATCCTCTGAGACAATCCGGACGACTTAGTGACGAGACACCCATTATTGATGCCTTGACAGATGCTGGGGATGATGCAACAACCACTTGGCAGCGGATCGATCCCCTTCTTCCCAGGCAAGATGCTCAACAGCGGCAATGATAGCAGCTTTGATCCCTTCATTGTTCATGTATCGCTGCAACCTGGCAATGGCATGGCTAGCTTGATCAAGATTGCGGGCGCGTATGGCGCGGATCAATGCATCTGTCATAGCAACCCTCTGAGGCATATCCCTGTATTGCCATGCTTGAGTGGAAGAAAAGGGGATTCTTCAGAATTAATTTTATATTCGCTTTAGAAGGTAAACTGGCGTGAATCAAATCCGTAACGCATTGATAGTTAGATGAATTTCTTAATGGAAGGCATAACATTTGTTGGCTGGATGTAATAAAATATGACAGTCGTATCAGATCTGAATATCTCTGTTACAGAAACATCAGGATCTCACCTCTGACTATTGTTGATCAATCACATATCATGATCATCTGGACCCGCGTCCCGGTAACGGGGTAACACATCGGAGATCTCGAACCAGTCAATTCGGCTCTGGTGCCAGATATGATATTGAGGCTGAACTAGAGAGGGATCATCCAGACTGGCCGGGGTGACATCAAGGGTGCGGGGATGGTGGGAGTGGCGAAAGATCAATTGTGTGCCACAGTTCCGGCAAAACTCTCGTTGACTTTGTAGAGAGGACTGATAGACGGCGGGATCGCCCTGTAGGTAGGTAAAGGAATCCACCAGAGGTTCTGCTATTTGGTAGCGGATCGCGCCGCAGAGACAACCACCTTTGAGTATTGCAGTCATAATATTGGGATCAGATCTTTTTTTTGTATCAAGTCAACCTAACCATGACCATAGCAGAGCCCTTTACTCCCAAAATTCGGCCCCACTTCATGGGAGAACGGCGGGTCGTGATCCATAATCTCACCTGGGCAGCCTACCGCCAGATTCAGGAAGCGATCGGAGAGCAACGATCAATACGGTTACTGTTTGACCAGGGCACATTGGAGATCATCATGCCATTGGAGGAGCATGAAACTGCACGAGAACGGATCAGTTTATTTATCCGTAATTGGGTGATCTTTATGGGCCTTAAGCTAAAAACAATGGGCTCCACCACGCTAGATCGCGAAGATCTGAATCGAGGAGTAGAACCTGATAATGCCTTTTATATTCAAAATCAGAGTCAGGTAGCAAAAAGAATAGTAGATCTGACAAAAGATCCTCCTCCTGATCTTGTGCTGGAGGTGGATATCACCCATACGGATATTGACAAAAATCGCCTTTACGCTACTTTAGGTGTGCCTGAGTTTTGGAGATATAATGGCGAGACTCTTATAATCTATCAACTGCGAGGGGACAGCTATCAAGAAGTTGTAGTAAGTCCCACTTTTCCTCTGATGCAAAAAGAGGATCTGTATCAATTTCTAAAGCAATGCAAGGAGGATGAGGTTAATGCAGAGATGAGTTTGCGACATCAGATCCAATCTCAGATTATTAAAAACACTAGCTCATGAAACTTGAGGCAAAGTATCTCTAGATTAGAATGTCCCTGGGAGACCTATAGCTGATCCAGTGGAGTCTTACTATGGTTAAGCGGCGCAAATCAACTAGTTCTTCTGGCAGGTCTTCATCTGGCTTTGCTCAGAAGCACTCTGTGATAGATACATCCCTGGCGCTAACACCACTGCACAGAAAGCTACAGGATCTCCAGGCAGATCGGCAATGGATTCTCAAACAGATCCGCCGCAAGCGAACTGAATTAGATAATTTCATTGAGCAGATGAGATCAATTGCGATTGAAGTTTTTAAGAGTGGAGCCAGCCTGTACTCCCAAATCCAGGAGCTAGATGCAGAGATCCATAGTCTGTTTGATGAGATATTGACAACGCGAAAACTTGGCAAAAAGAGCCGCAAGGATATTGAGAAAGTCTATCACAGCTTGCAAATGCAAGGGATTATCAGTGTGAAGTCATTTGGCATGGATGACCTGTTTGAGGATGAGGATGAGACCGAGGAATTTTTCCATGACTTTGCCCAGGATCATGCGGCGGGAGAAACCTTTGAGGAAGATCCATCGATTCCACATGGACCAGGACCCACTGGCCCTCCCGATCGCAATCTCCGTCAGACTTTTTTACGATTAGCTTCGATCTACCATCCGATCGAGCAGATGATGAAGATATCATGGCTCAACACACTGAGATCATGAAAGAAATCAATCGTGCCTATCAATCGGGAGACTTTGCTCGTTTACTAGAATTAGAACAACAGCAGATCACCGATGCTTCCGAGTTACAAGCTCCTGGAGATGATCTGGAAAAGGCTTGTGAACAGTTGACTCGGGAAAATCAGATTCTGCGAAGTCAGTACGAAGAAATCAAGGCCGAATTACGGGAACTGCGAAACTCGACTCATGAAGGTCAGTTAGTGACCTATTATCGGCGATCCCAGAAAGAGGGGATTGACTTTGTGGGAGAAATTGTAGCCGTTGCGGAGAAGGAGCGTGAGCAGGCACAAGAGATCCGAGATTTTGTCAGAGACTTTCGTGACAAGAAAATCACGATCAAAACATTCATGCGAGGTCCGCAGTCATTTTCTAAAGATGACTTAGTTGCTGCTCTAGAAGAGCTTGGGATCGTTATTCTCGACCCTGATGATATGTTTTAACTTGAGATTATTAGATTTCAAGACATGATGCTATGGACATGATTTATATCGCAATCCCTACTTATGACTATCGGATCGATGTCAGGATCGCAGGAGCGATCTGTGAGGCCATGGTAAAACTATCGCAACGAGGGGTAGCACTATCTATTGGAGCGGTGGGTGGATGTTCACTGATCGTCAATGCAAGAAATGAATTAGTGGCAAAATTCATGGCTACCCATTGCTCTTATCTTCTCTTTGTAGACTCAGATCTGATTTTCTCAGGAGATGCAATAGTTCGTGCCTATGAGAGTATGAAACATACAGATGTCTTTGCTGGTTGCTATCCACAACGAAAACAACCGATCACCTTTCGTGCTTCTGGGTTAGGGCCCCTTGATTCTTCCACAGGACTCATGCCAATTGAAAGGGCACCAGGGGGCTTTATGATGGTACCGCGGCATATTCTCCAGAATCTATGGGATCATTATCCCAAGATCACCAACTCAGCAACAGGATCAGAGGTTTCCATGATCTTTTCCCATGTATTAACAGATGAAGGACATCTTGGTGAAGATTATGTGTTCTGCGATCGTATTCGAGAAGCTGGATATTCTATTCACACTGATCCCGGTTTGCAGTTTGGTCACGTAGGATTGGAAGTGTTTCGTGGTCGTCTGATCGATACTGTTGGAAGACAATGATGAACATAAAGATAACTAAAAAACAAGTCAACTAAGCTAAACGATATGATCCTGTTGTTCAGGCTAATCCTCAACGTTTCAGCTCCTTAGATCAATGCTCATTGCGGATCTGCCTATGGAAATTCGCAAGATCATGGGGACAAATGTGATCAAGTTTCTCCAGGAGGTCCTGCCTACCTGAGGTTCCTAAAATGTTAAGCTAGCTACCTTGCATTGCGGAGATCACCCATGGCCCTGGATCAGAAGCCCAAAGTTGTCGTCGTTGGTGCTGGATGGGCAGGGTTGGGAGCCACCTATCATCTGGCGAAACAGGGGTATGACGTTACGTTACTGGAGGCCGGATCTCATCCTGGGGGACTGGTGGCAGGCTGGAAAAGCAGTGCAGGTCGCTCTGTGGAAGCAGGGATCCATGGATTCTGGTACCCCTACCGCAATATTTTTGCCCTCTTAGATACATTGGGATTGGATCCGCTCACGCCCTGGACCCGCTCTGGACAGTATTCGCCTGCAGGACTGGAGGTGATCTCTCCGATCTTTCAGGACCGCCCCCGTCTACCCATGCCCCTGGGTACCTTTTTTTACCCAGATTTTCAACGCTTGCCGCTACTGGATCGGCTGTCGGCCTTACCTCTGCTCTACGCTGTGGCTGATTTTGATAATTCTCCGGCAGCCTGGGAGCGATACGATTCAGTAACTGCGCGAGAACTCTTCAAAGACTTTGGGGTGTCAGCCCGCCTCTACTATGAGTCTTTTGAACCCATGTTGTTGGTGGGCTTGTTTGCGCCTGGAGAACAATGCTCTGCTGCTGCTGCCCTGGGAATGCTCTATTACTTTATCCTGGCGCATCAACCGGATTTTGATGTGAAGTGGTGTCGTGGCACCGTGGGGGCACAGATCTTTAAACCCTGGGTGGAGCAGATTGAGAAAGCTGGAGGCCAGATCCTGACGCAGCACCGCGTTACAGATCTGCATATGGGCGAACAGGGAAAGCTCACCGGAGTGGTCTGTCAAGAGAAGATCCTGGAGGCGGATGCCGTGATCATGGCGGTGGGGATCTCAGGGCTGCAAAAGATCGTCATGGCGAGTTCAACCCTGCAGCAGTACCCAGAGTTTCGTAATCTGATGAACCTGAGCAGTATTGATGTATTGGCCACTCGCCTCTGGCTGAATCGCAAGGTGAAGATCCCCTACCCTGCCAATGCCTGTTTCGGGTTTCATCCCACGACGGGCTGGACCTTTTTTGATCTGAATGCTCTCCATGATGAGTATCACTCGGAACCAGGGACAGTGATCGAGGCCGATTTCTACCATGCTAATCAGTTACTTCCCCAAGATGATGACGCCATCGTGCAGCAGGTCCATCGAGATCTGAGTACATGTGTTCCAGCCCTGAAAACGGCTGAAGTTGTCGAGCAGAGTGTGATCCGGTTACCGCGTGCTGTCAGTCACTTTGCCCTGGTAGTTATCGGTATTTCCTGAAGTCTTCTACACCCATCCCCAATTTGTTCATGAGTGGTGATTGGATCATCACCCAGCACGGATCCTGGTCTCAGGAAAAGGCTTATGTGACAGGATTGGAGGCGGCAAATGCTGTGATCCGGCAACTGGGGCAGGGACAACCTGCAACCGTGATCCCTGTGGAGCCGGATGAACCTCACCTGCAGATCGCTCGGCAGATCAATCAGTGGCTCCGGCAGATCGGACAGAAGCTGATGCTGAGCTCTCTCAGGTCAAACCGCAGCGACCATGATCACACCCTTTGACCTCATAAGATCACGCCCATCCTGTCAGAATCGCTACTAAACTTGATGCAGTCCTACCAGGGTAGAGGCCATGGACTTCCTGCTTCGGTCCCGTTACGCCTCTGTGGAAGACTACCTTCTGCGCGAGCCCCATAGCCCGATCCGACATGAATACATGAATGGAAAAGTCTACCCTCGCTCCCGCACTAGCGATGCCCATGTCACGATCACGGGGAACATCTTTTGCCGCCTACGCAGCGCTCTTCGGGGTTCAGCCTACCGTGTCTATCCGAATGATCTGCGGCTTCATATTCCCAAAACCAACATCTATCTTTATCCCGATCTAATGGTAACTGCAGATCCTCGAGATCAAGGGCTTCAAGATTACAAGTCGTACCCCACACTGATCCTGGAGGTTTATTCAGAAGCAACCGAGGCTCTGGATCGGGGCGAAAAATTCATGGCCTACCGCCAGGCCGAAACCCTGCAGGAATATATTCTAATCAACGAAAAGCACATGCAGGTGGAATGCTTTCGGCGCAGCAGTACCTCCCAGTGGGTGATCGAAGTCTATGCAGACCGTGATCGGGTTCGCTTTCTGAGTCTGGAGTTTGATTGCTCAATGCAGTCGATCTATGAGGACGTCTACCTCTGGTCATAAGATATAATCCTGACTTTTTCTTTTCAGCCTATCTTAAGCTTTTGAAGCTGCGAATTACCTTGTTAAATGCTTTAATGACAATTTCCTTTGTTGCTTCTCGATAAATGATATTGTAGATTTTTTCCTGGTCCACGGTCTTTTGTGCAAGTGCCCAATCATCTCCTTCCAGTACCAGTAAATTACCATAGTGTGGATGTTGCTTGACCAGCAGCTCAAAGATCTCGCGGATATGGGGTATTTCCTGCTCAGCCTGGGATAAGGAGCGGTGAGTTATTCCATCAGTTGAATCACGCTTATTATCTGCAGAGGCATAAGTCCAGTTGTAATCATCAAATATAATCCAGCCGTTTTTCCGAAGAAGCTTGTCCACAAGAAAAAAAGCTGCGGTATCAATCGTCCAATTCTTAGCCCCATCAATAACACAGAGATCGTACACTTCATCACAGGTGTCATTGCTTGTATTCCTGACAATATCATCATGGAGAAACCATGTATATCCTGTTTGCATGCGGATCACAGTTGCAAACTCAGAAAGACCTACTTTCTCGAGTTGATCCTCTGCTAATGGGAGGCTATTTTTAGCTTCAATGAGATCAACTGCAACAATTGAGCCTTCCCCAAGCTCCTGTAAAGCAGCAGCCATGTAACAGGTGGCTGTGCCATGAGCAAACCCCAGCTCAAGGATGTTCTTCACTTGTTCTCTGATAATTAGATCATAAAGGAATTGACCGTTTTTCCTGGTGATAAATGGAACATGGCCAACCATTGCAGATATGTCCTGGAATTTCATAGCTTCCTTCTAAATTTCAACGGCGTATTATCCTACAAACCACTGGATCAAAACCCATTTATAGAGGTTCTGCAATGTTTGTAAGATCCTATACTTTAGCTATTCCCTAGCATTTTTCTGGGTAACAGCCTGACATATCACTGTGTCTTACAAAATGCGATATACCGCTCCAAAATAATTTTGTAAGCATAAAATCAATACTTCTTCAATGAGTGTAACTAATCACCAGCTCAGCCTGGATCCAGATGTCATGGGCCATATTGCCACCGAGCCGCCAAGCCTGCACCTAAACTAAGTCTTCTAGCTGCCCTCTGGATAGATTGGTTACGTCCATGATCTCCTCCAGATCCATGCCCTTCTGTCGCAGGGTGCGCAGGATCTTGCGGATCTGGGATTCCGCCTGCTCAGCCCGGAATCGTTGTTGTTCTGCCTCAGTCGCTAACACGTCTCCATCGACCATGGCCCAGCGAAACCAGGTGGTCTGGATCCCTCTGTAAAGCCCCTCCCAACCCAAGAGGGCTAATCCCAGCACCAGTCAGAAAGCAGTTCAATGATCACATCCGGGGTTTTACCCTCCTCCCAGCAAACCCAGCTGCGCCGTTCTCCTTTGGGCACACCTAACACCACAAAGACATCAGGACCTTTGAAATCCTGATTTCGCACCTGGGCCAGGCTGAAGTAGACAAACATGTTGCCCCCCACATAGCCATCCTCCCGATCCGCCAGCCAGGTATGCAGCCCCTCGATCAGCAGCTCCATCTGCAGCTTGTGACGTTTTGTCTCCATGGGTTCCCCATCCTCAGAGGGCAGATCAGCTTGAGTGGGAGGCAGAGGAATGCTGATCATAGGAACTCCTGGGTTTACCTGGATCCAGCGAGCATGCCGAGAATGTCTTCAATCTTGGGCAGCTGATCCAGAGGCACCACCCGTCCTTCATCCACAAAACCCGCCATTTGATCAAAGTTGAGGTAGCGGTAGAGATCGGCAGCAAAAGGCTGGATCTTGTTGGCCACAATATCAATGTATTCTTCAGCCGTGGGGATGCGACCCAGGAGGGCACAGGCAGCGGCCAGTTCCGCTGATCCGAGATAAACTCGCGCATTCTTACCCATACGGTTGTTGAAGTTGCGGGTAGAGGTGGACATCACGGTCGCCCCATCGGCTACACGGGCCTGATTGCCCATACAGAGACTGCATCCCGGCATTTCCGTCCGGGCCCCCACGGCACCAAAGGTGCTGTACACCCCTTCTTTCTTCAGCTGCTGTTCATCCATCCGTGTAGGAGGACAGATCCAGAACTGATTCACCCTGGCCCGAGACTGTCCCTCCAGAACCTTCGCCGCAGCACGGTAATGGCCAATATTGGTCATGCAGGATCCAATGAAGACCTCATCGATCTGGGTGGGCACCTCCACGTTGCCGCGGCTGCCTGGGCATACACCTCAGAGAGGGTCATCACCTTATCGGGATCGTTGGGGGCACAGAC
>JAAUUJ010000116.1 GCA_012030715.1 Synechococcaceae cyanobacterium SM2_3_1
TACGCAAAGTGGAAGCGGTTAACAAAGACATAAACCAGCGGGAGGTGGAGATTCAGACAGGCTTAGCAGATTACCCCCCTTTTCGATGGGAAAGGTCATGGCCACTGAACATTACTATAGACTCTACAGGACCTGATCATGAGGGCAAGCAGACCGACTCTGTCTTGATCATGCCTGCTTTGGCAGGATTTAAGCCTGGATCAAAAAGCGTGAAGTTGTCGTACAGGGCTCCCTGGAAACAGGCTCCCTCAAGACGGGCTTTGCAGAGGTTGGCCCCACGAAGATTGGCGCTTTCTAGTGTTGCTCCCTCCAGGTTAGCAGCCACAAGATCCGCCTTCACCAAAACCGATTTGTTGAGATTGGTCCGTGTTAACTGCGCTTTTCCGAGGCGAGCACGGGTGAGAATGGCCCCCTCCAGATTCGACTTGCTCAGCTGAGCCTGCGAAAAATTGGCTGCCCGACAATCGCAAGAGACCAGATTGGTTCCACCCATTTCGGTTTGGCTGAAGTCAGCACCCACCAGGCGGGCGCTCACCAGTTCTGCACCACTGAGATCGGCTCCCACCAGCCTGGCTCCGCTCAGATCTGCCTCCGCTAAATTTGCCCGAATCAAGGTACAGCCACTCAGGTCTGCCTGGGTCAAGATGGTCTTCACCAGGGTGGCCTTACTGAGATGGCTCGAGCGGAGGTTGGCTGCAAACAAATCTGCACGACTGAGATCCGAACCGATGAGATAAGCTCCCTGCAGGTCTGCCACTGTCAGATATGTGCGCAGCAATTTGGCCTGACTCAAAACTGCGTAGCTGAGCCTGGCACCACTGAGGTTGGCCTCCTGCAGCCGCACACCTGTGAGTTCCGCTCCCTCCAGATTGGCTTCACTTAGGTACATGCCTTTAAATTCCCGTTCTCCAGCAGCAAACCGTTGCAGCAGGTGCTGGCAGTCCAGCATCACAGACGGGGCAGGAGGATAACTGGGGTGTTTCATCAGACTCGTCTCAGTTGACCTGACGCATTCCAGCCGCAACTGGATCAAAGCCTGGATCAAAGCAGGTCTTCTTAGAAAAGCTAGCTCCTGTGAGGTTGGCCAGTTCTAGCGTTGAGGCGCTGAGATCAGCTCCCCGCAGATCGGTACCTTCCAACTGTGCCTCTGTCAGATCCGCAGACCAGAGATTAGCACCACACAAAAAAGCTGAATTGAGCTGGCTATGACGTAGATCGGCGCGGCGTAAGCTGGCTCCCCAGAGGTAGGCCCCACTTAGGTTGGCCCCCCGCAGATGGGCATTTCCCAGGATGGCTCCACTGAGATCCACTTCCACCAGAGTGGCATCCACCAAATTAATTCCCCAAAGAAAAGCTTCCCTCAAGTTGCACTGATCCATGCGAGCGCCCTGAAGTCGCGCATCACTCAGATCAGCTCCTCGCAAACGTGCATCCAGCAGATTACATTCACTCAGGTTTGCTCCGCTGAGGCTGGACCCACTGAAGTTTGCTCCTTCCAGATTTGCCCGCCGCAGATCAATCTGACTTAAATCAATACCACTGAGATCAGCCTGGGGAAGATTGGCCCCCACAAACACCCGCTCACCCGCTTGATAACGCTCCAGCATCTCAGCTGCACTAGAGACGACAACATGAAGCTGTTGATTCGACATAACGAAACCTTTCTGGAGCAGACTTGCTTATTTTTCCCCTGAAGACGATGCTGTCGATCACTTCAGCCAGCATTTTCACCTAGCTTAGCCGCATTCCTGCTGCCGCAGGGTCAAAGTCGGGATCAAATTGCGTCTGCTGGTCGTAGTGGGCAGTCCGTAAGGTGGCTTCACTTAAAAAAGCCTGGCGCAGGTTGGCACCCAACAATTTTGCCCCGAGCAAATAGGCACCCAGCAGGTTCGCCGCCGTTAAATTTGCACTTTTGAGATTGGTATCTTTTAAATTGGCTCCCGCCAGTTTTGCCTGGGTGAGGTTGGCCTCCCGCAAATTGGCTCCGATGAACTTGGTTCCCACCAGTTCGGCCCCCTGCAGATCGGCCCCTCGCAGATTGGCACCCCCGAGATCGGCGCCACTTAAATTGCACTCTTGCAAGCTGGCCCCCCGCAGATAAACCCCTGTCAGGTTTGATCCCCTCAAATTGGCGCCCCGCAGTGAGATTCCCCCCAGAGTCGCTCCCCGTAGATCCGCATTGGGAAGGTTTATACCATCAAAAATTCTTTCTCCAGAAGCAAATCGCTCCAGCAGGGTTGCATCAGACTGGGAGTCCAGAGTGGAAGGGGCAGACATAGGCAGCGCTGATAGAAACCACTGTTACTCTAAGGGGAAAAGAAGGCTGAAATCTAGTATGGGACTTGCTTCGTTACGGTATCAGCGAAAACAGTTGCCTGCGATGCCGATCTCCCCCAAAATGGGCACAATTTCAGCAGGGAACTCCCAGGCTACTGACGGGACAAAGGCATGGCTAATCTGAATTCTCAAGTCAAGATTCCGGTTCGGCATGATGCTTCTCCGGCACAACTATCGATCAACTCCTCAGAATTGCTGCGGCAGCTGCGTACCGCTCCGGAATTGATCTTGGGCCATCTTCAGGAATCATTTCTGCAGGATGCGGATCTGGAAGCCATCGATCTGTTTCAAGCCAACCTGAGTAACATCTGCTGGCTCCGGATCAACCTGCAAAAAGCCGATCTGAGTCAGGTCAACCTGCAGGAAGCCACTCTCAATCAGGTGAATCTCAGCCACGCGGATTTGAGTGGAGCCGATTTGCGGGATAGCAAGTTGCGCTGGGTGAATCTGATGGAGGCCAATCTCAGCGGAGCCGATCTGACCCGAGCTTCCCTGCGCTGGACCCAGTTCAACGACGCACTCCTGCGGGGAACGGTGCTCCGCTCTACCCATATGCAGCACACTGATCTCAGTGGAGCTGATCTGGTGGGTACAGATTTGACATTGGCCAATCTGTTTCGGGCCGACCTATGCGGGGCGTTTGTAGCAGAAGCGCGGCTGGATCAGGCGGACATGCGCCGCTCTAACTGGTATCAATCCCTGGTGCGCAGCAGTCAATTTCAGCAGGGAAACCTGCGTTGGGCCAATTTTAGGGGCGCAGAACTCCAGCTATGCAACTTTCAACAGGCCTCGATGCAGCACTGCGATCTGCGAGGGGCACGGCTGACGCAGGTGGATTTGAGCGGAAGCTATCTTCAGCAGGCCAATCTGGAAGGGGCAGAACTCTATAACTGCCTGCTGGAAGGAGCCAGAGTAGAAGCTACTCACTTTCAGGGAGCCAAGGGCTTAACTGATCAGCAACTCCTGGATTTGCAAGCAGAGGGAGCTCTGGTTTCTGTCCCTACCAGCGCAAGAGATTAAAGCTCTCCATGTCAATGGTGGAGCGGTTGCGATAAATGCCTAGCACAATGGCCAGACCCACGGCAGCTTCGGCGGCGGCCACAGTAATCACAAATACCGAAAAGACCTGACCGCGCACAGCTGCTGAATCGAGGAAGTTAGAAAAAGCTATCAGGTTAAGATTGACAGCATTTAACATTAATTCCACCGACATTAGCACCCGAATCGCATTGCGGCTGACAATGAGACCAAAGATGCCAATGCAGAAAAGCACCCCGGCCACCAGCAAGAAAAATTGAAGTTGCAGCATAGCCTGCGTTTCCTGTACCTACAGAGTGAGCTGATTTAGCGTTGAGCAACCTGTTGACTTTAAGGATCAGAAGCGGTGGGAATGAGAGGACGGGGACGCTCCAACAAACTAAAAGCCCCCTCAACCGAGACGCCTCCCTCCTCCACAAGAGGTGTAGAAACCATCTCACGGCGCGCCAGGACAATCGCTCCGATCAAAGCCATCAAGAGGAGCACCGATGCCACTTCAAAGGGGAGCAGATAATCACTGAAAAAATGGCCCCCAATTAAGACAACACTGTTGACGGGCACAATCACCTGCTCAGGCCAGGGGGTCTGGAGAATGACGGTACTCAGCAACAGAAACAAACCCAGACAGACTACAGCCGTGACTGCGTTGCGCAGCCAGCCCCACTTGATTGGGGTAAAAATGTAACTGCGGTTCACCAGCATAATCGCAAACAGGATCAGGACGTTGATGGCCCCCACGTAGATCAACACTTGAGCTGCAGCAACAAATTCGGCATTCAGTAAGAGGTACAGCCCAGCCATGCTTAGAAATACCCCCCCCAGCAAAAAACCAGAGTAGACAATGTTAGGGGTCAAGACCACCCCAAGCGCAAAGGCAATGGCCAGTCCGGCCAGGACCGCAAAACAGAGAAATTGAATGGACTCAGCCATGATTGGGCACTCCTTCTTCCCTCACCTTGGATCTCACCGACGGTAATTCCAGAGCCAGCAAAAGTCTACCTTATGAAGCGGATGATGCTTCTGAGGATTTTGCTGCCTTCGCTGCCCGCAATTCCTCCAGGATTTGCTCAGGTCGTTTTCCGGCCCGCTGGCTACCCTCGGGAAGCTCATGCGGATCCATCACCCCTTTGGGTAGGTAGGCAAAGCCCCGTAACGGTGTGACCATTGCATCCTCGGTTACCTTGTACGGCAGCCGACCCAGGGCCTGCTGATCATAGTTCAGCTCATGCCGATCATAGGCGGATAACTCATAGTCTTCAGTCATCGAGAGGCAGTTGGTGGGACAAAACTCCACACAGTTACCACAGAAAATACAGACCCCAAAGTCAATACTGTAGTGGAATAGCTCTTTCTTTTTCAGGTCAGGATTGAAGGCCCAGTCCACAACAGGCAGGTCAATGGGGCAGACCCGCACACAGATTTCACAGGCAATACATTTGTCAAACTCAAAGTGAATCCGACCCCGGAAACGCTCAGAGGGGATCAGCTTTTCGTAGGGGTACTGGACCGTTACAGGCCGCCGCCCCATATGGTTGAAGACGACACCAAATCCCTGGCCAATGTATTTGGCAGAGCTAATGGCATCACTGACATAGTCACTAACTTTTTTCAGAAAAGTCATGGTTCACGTGTTGAGTCAGATCGTTAAGGTGACAGAGGTTACCCACCAAACAGAGCCGGGAAGGCTAGCTTTAACGCCGCGGTCAACAGCAGGTTAACAAACGAGATCGGCAGGAGAAATTTCCATCCCAAATCCAGCAGCTGGTCAATCCTGACCCTTGGAACCGTCCAGCGGATCGTAATGGCGAGAAAGATAAACACAAAGGCCTTCACCAGGGTCATGATGATCCCCAGAGCAGCAGCGCCAATCTGGAAAAAGGGATTGCTGAGAGAGAGATGGAACAGATCGGCCAGCACTTCTACGGGCACGATAAACGACCAGCCCCCCAGGTAAATGACTGCCGCCAACAGAGAAGCAAGCAGCAGATTGGCATAGGAACCCAGATAAAACAGGGCAAATTTCATGCCGCCATACTCGGTCTGATAGCCTGCCACCAGTTCTTCCTCAGCCTCAGGCAGATCGAAGGGAATCCGCTCGCATTCCGCCAGTGCTGCAATCAAGAAAATGACAAACCCGATTGGCTGCCGCCAAACATACCAGGAGACAATCCCTAAACTGCTTTGCTTTTCGACAATGCCGACAGTGTCCAGACCGTTACTCATCAGCGCAATGGCCAGGATCGAGAGGGCTAGGGGTAGCTCATAGCTGATGGATTGAGCAGCTGCGCGCAGCCCTCCCAGCAGGGAATACTTGTTATTCGAGGCATACCCCGACATCAACAGTCCGATCGGTTGAATGCTGGAGGTGGCAATCAAGAAGAAGACCCCGATCCCCAGATTAGAGAGAATCAGGTTTTCGCCAAATGGCACTACCAGGTAGCCCAGAAAGACAGGTAAAAACACCAGGACAGGACCCAAGGTAAAGAGCACCGGATCCGCCAAAGCAGGAAGAACATCCTCCTTGGTCAGCAGTTTGATCCCGTCTGCTACAGGCAGTAAAAACCCCTGCGGACCGGCCATGCTGGGCCCCACTCGTTGCTGAGCAGCTGCCGAAATCTTGCGCTCCAGCCAGGTCAGAACCATGACCCCTAGAGTTGCGGCTGTCACCAACAGCAACATGGGTAGTGGTAACCAGAAGAGGTGGGCCAGATCAACAGGCAAGCCGAGTCCGACCAAGCCGTCCACAAAACTCTGTTCTAAATTAATGCCTGTACCCATTGTGAATTCACCCGCGCAAGAAGTTGTTCCTAACCCTAACCCTAACCGTGGCGCTTAACTCTTGGACCAAGCTGGGAAAAACCCGGATCAAGAAAACATTTTGCTCCCGATCTCCGCAGGCTGCCCAGTTTTCAGACATCACATCCTTTGCTTTTGCTCTCCTGGTCATCGCTGTTGAGGCTTCTTTCCTTTCATGATCGTGACTTCCCTTTCGAGTAGCATCTTAAATTTTTCCTCCTGGCGGCGATCCTGCTGCGTCGGCCCATCCATCCTCAGAGAGCGGCGAATCCACAACACACCGCTTACGGCAGCCCCGATCAAAATAAATGTGGCAAAAAGGGTCCAGACAATGACTATGGGATCCACGGCTCAGACCTCAATTTGAGCTCGACGTACACTCTAACGATCCACCTCTCCCATAATGATGTCAATGCTTCCCAGAATGGCAATCATGTCGGCAATTTTCATCCCCCGAATCAGCTGAGGCAAGACCTGCAGATTGACAAATCCCGGTGGACGAATCTTCCAACGCCAGGGGGAGACCCCATCATTGCCCACCAGGTAGATACCCAGCTCTCCCTTGGCACTCTCCACCCGCACATAGGTTTCACCCGTGGGTACTTTGAAGTTGGGAGAGGTCTTCTTGCTAATAAACTGGTATTCCGATCCATTCCACTCGGACTTAGGACCCTCCAACATCCGCTGGGCCTCTAAATTCTCAAACGGCCCCCCCGGAAGCTTCTGCAGCCCCTGCTTCACAATCTTGCAGGATTCCCGCATCTCTTGAATCCGAACGCGGTAGCGTGCCAGACAATCACACCCCGGATCGGTGGCAACCTCAAAATCAAAATCGTCATAGCATTCGTAATGATCCACCCGCCGCAGATCCCAATTCACTCCAGAGGCCCGCAGCATCGGACCCGATAGTCCCCAGTTGATGGCATCCTGTCGACTGATCACGCCAATGCCGTCCAGGCGGTTCCGAAAAATCGGATTGTTGGTAATCAGGCGTTCGTACTCATCCACCTTAGGGATGAAGTAATCACAAAAATCCAGGGCTTTGTCTACCCAGCCATAGGGCAGATCCACCGTGACGCCTCCCACCCGGAAGTAGTTGTTGTTGATCAGGCGCATGCCAGTGACGGCTTCAAACAGATCCAGGATCATCTCCCGTTCGCGCAGGGCATAGAAGAAGGGAGTTTGTGCGCCTAGATCAGCAAGAAAGGGGCCCAGCCAGAGGAGGTGATTAATGATCCGCGTCAGCTCCAGCATGATCACCCGCAGGTAGCTGGCTCGGCGGGGCACCGACACATCGGCTAGCTTTTCGGCAACGTTCACCGTGATCGCTTCATTGAACATACCAGCCCCGTAATCCCAGCGGGAGACATAGGGAAGATACTGGATGACACTGCGATTCTCAGCGATTTTTTCCATGCCACGATGCAGGTACCCGATCACCGGCTCGCAGTCGACAATATTTTCGCCGTCCAGCGTTACCAGAAGGCGCAAAACCCCATGCATAGAAGGGTGGTGAGGTCCAAAATTGAGGACCATCCGTTCCGCGCGGTCTCAATCGTCGGCATGGTGGACGCCTCCGAAATCTTAAGGTTTGCAACATCTAGCAGTATAACTGCATTTACGATCCCAGGTAGAATGAGCTTTTCTGATGTTGACGATAGAGAAACGATCTGGATCAAAACGGGTTAAAACCACCGCCATGACGCTACTCTATCCAGAGATACTGATACCTTATGGATCTTCAACATCCTCAGTACGCGAAAGATCGACAACTCCTCTCAGAGCTGCTCAGTCGGGCAGCAGAGCAACCGATTGCGGATTGGGTGCTGGCGGAAATCGCCCGATTGCGGATTCGCTACCTGGGGTTCCCAGGGGCTCGAGATATGCAGCAGGATCTGGATAAAACGCTAGAGCGCTGGCAAATGAGTGAAGCAGAGCTGTTCGCCCGCACTCGTCTCATTCATCAGCGCCTGGATCTCTATCGGGAGTCGTTTAGCAATCGAGATGACTGGGCCTGAAGCTTAGAGCTCCCGGGCCTGCTCAATCCGAACTTTTTTACTGAGTTCTGCAGCCATTTCAAAGAAAGCCTTGGGATTGCCAGCTGCACTAAACGAGCCACCATCTTTAATCGCTTTGCCCTTTCCTTGCTGAGAACGCAGATTGACTAACTCACTGGCCATCTCCAGAAACTTGCTGGTATTGCCTCCCCCTGCGGTCCGAAAACGATCAACCATAGCCCCTCCGCCTTCTCAGAAATGCAAGATTTGTTCAAATTATCACATGAGCAGACAAGCTCATTCATGAATCTTTACTTCTCTCCTCAGGCCTCAAACCGCTGAGGTATGAAAGGGCGAGGGCACCGAAGCGATCCCCAGTTGGGTGAGCAATTGCGTGGCGGCATCATGGCCTGAGATCCAGGCTCCTTCCACCTTCCCCCCTCCACACCAATCGCCAGCACAGATCAGAAGATGTTGGGGATCCGGTGAGTGTTCCGCAGTAAATCGGGTGGCGACACTGGCCAGGCCAACAATCTCACTCGGGAGGGCATAGCGCCAGCGGTGAACCTGCATCCACACGGGTTCCGCAATCCAGGGCTCTA
This sequence comes from Synechococcaceae cyanobacterium SM2_3_1, assembly GCA_012030715.1. GTDB lineage: Bacteria > Cyanobacteriota > Cyanobacteriia > Thermostichales > Thermostichaceae > JAAUUJ01. Next base: position 8,771 of record JAAUUJ010000116.1, read on the forward strand.
ATCGCTGAGCTGCATAAGTGAGCAATTGCCGTCCCGCTTGATCCAGCTGTTGGGCCTCTACATGCAATTGTGTAGTTGACCAGAGGGCATTAGCATGCAGCACCAGGACGAGGGGGTGAGGAGGAGGACGCTTACTACTGTCTACCCCAATCCAATCCAGATAAGGATCATCAATGCCCTTGATCCCTTTCCATTCGGGTACAGGGGTTTCAAAGTCATATCCAGCTAGGACGGTCATGCAGGGATTGTAGAGGGCTGACTCCAGCGTGCTGACAAGGGGAGAAGTTTCGACCAGCACTCCCTGCAGCAACTGGAGAATTTGCGGAGCTGGCAGGGCCAGGACCAAATGAGCCGCCTCATACATGCGCTCATCCTCTGTCGAAAGTCTCCAGCCGTTATGGTGAAACATCACCCGAGTGACTTGGATCTGGGTATCAATATGCAAAGACTCCCCCAGATACCTGGCCAGAGCCGTCATCCCTTGAGGACAGATGTAATGGGGATGCTGATCATCAACATCTCCAAGCTCTAGTCCTGTGGCAGTGAGCTTATGCAGCGATCGGGTCCACTCCACCAACAGGCCCAGACTCAGAAGTTCACGAATAAAGCGGTAGAGGCTATCCGTGTCCGCTGTAATATATTGAGCCCCATGATCAACAAGGATAGCGGGATCCCCTGGTTGAGGCACAACCCGCCGGGTGGCCATTCGTCCCCCTAGCCCTGCGGACTTTTCCAGAACCAGCACATCCAAACCTGCTCGATGCAACTGACGAGCACAGGTCAGCCCGGCTATACCAGCTCCAACCACGATCACATCATGCATAGCGTTTACCTGTGCTGCGGAGACCGAGAGCAATACCCTTTCCGCAATTATGTCAACAAAACTGCAGAAAATGTAGTTACACGCATCCCAATCCCATGGCAAGGGTTGAAAAACTCCGGCGTGAGCAGGTTCAGAACAGGCATGGGACCAGCCCCGGTGATACCAGGAAACACCTGAGTTTGTTAGGCCTGAGTTACGCTGAGAATGCATTAGGGTCCAATCGACTGCACCTTGTTCTCAGGCGATATTTATGGTCTGGTTTTACATCCTTGTTGTCGGTATTCTCGCCAATGGAGTGGCCGTCTTCGCTGCCCAGAACCCTGCGGGAGTTGTGCTGAAGTTTCTGGCGCTCCGCTCTGTAGAACTGCCTTTGGGCCTGGTGATGATCCTGGCGGCCACCCTTGGAGGCCTTTCGGTGACCCTTGTTGCCACGCTATGGCCTCGACCGCGAGCTTTTTCATGGTCGGCCCGTCAACTGCAGGTACGATTACGTGAACTAGAGGCGAAAAAACCACTGTCCTGAGCGATCCAGATTCAACAAGATCACCAGCCCAGCCACAGGGCGTTAGACTAGGAGCTACGCAAAGCAGAGGCTGAATGTGCTGCTCTCCAAAGGCTTCGAGGTAGAAATGTACACCGGCACCCCAGCTGGGGATGTGGTCGGGCTTTCTGATGTGATTGCTCAAACCCTGCCAGGATTTATGCGGGAGCCGGATCGCCGCAATGTCGAGTACACGACCGCTCCCCTATACCGCTACGAACGCTTACTCTGTGGCTTGCTGGACCCCCGCATTCAGCTGCGCCGTTTCCTTCAAGAGTTGGGGCCATACACGCTGTTGCCTGGAAGCACGCTAACGCTGGCCACCCCAGATCGCTTTGAACGTTCTGATCCTGCGAACCCTTATCACGACTTTATTGAACACTCCTATGGAACGAGCGTAGTCACGGCCAGCATTCACATCAACATTGGTTTGCCTACACCAGAGTTGATCTTTCAGGCCTGCCGCCTATTGCGGGCTGAGGCTCCCCTCTACCTGGCCCTGAGTGCTTCATCCCCTTTTCTCAGTGGCAGCGTTACGGGTTCCCACTCGAGTCGATGGCAATTATTTCCGAAAACCCCAGCACAGGTGCCCTTCTTCCGCGATCAGGCCCATTACATCAATTGGACCCAGGAACAACTGGCGCAGGGAACAATGCAAAATATCCGCCATCTCTGGTCTTCAGTCCGTCCCAACGGTCCTGCCCGCCCTTTTGATTTGAACCGGGTGGAACTTCGCATTTGTGATCTGGTGGCTGATCCGTTGGTGATTCTGGCCATTACAGCCTTGCTAGAGGCCAGACTGAACTTGATGTTGAGAGAACCAGAGCAACTGGATCCCCTCAAGCAAACTCGGTTTACTCCCGCTGAACTTGAGATCCTCAGTGATGAGAATGAAGCTGCTGCCGCCCGCTCGTCTCTGCAAGCCCAGCGTCACTCACTGGCAAACGGGGGAATCTATTCAAGCCGCCGCCTGGATTGAACAGCTAATGGCCGAGGCCTGGGTAGAGGCCTATCCGTTAGGCTTCAGCTGCTTTCTCGCTCCTCTCCAGCAGGTGTTGCAGGAGGGCAACGAGGCCCAGCGATGGTTACGTCAGATTCATCAGGGCAGTCACTGGCGACTGTTTATCAAGCCTCAATCCGGGAGCTTGAACAACTGGAAGAGGAACTCTTAACCACCATCTGTCAACAGGCCCTGGTGCCATAACCCGGGTGAGGGCCTGAGCATGCTAACCGTGAAAAGGTCTCTTTCCGCACTGATCCACGGAGAAAGCTGGCAGATATTCCACCGCCAGCGATATAGTGTTCCCTGTTAGTGAGCTGACACCGTTACCAGTAGACAACGAATTCAACCCTGTTAGTAGTCTGCCGCTTGCTGAGGGAGGCACCTGTGATGTTTATCACCACCAGAGTGTGATCTCGATCACAAGGAAAGGATCGGGGAGGGGATGAGAGGTTCTGAGGTCTACCGAGCTATACTTCTATCTAATTTATTGCTGAGAAGCCGGGTCTGCTGGGAAGTGTTGGTGAACCCAAGGATCTTCGCTAGCATTGGTACTTGAGATTTTATGAAAGTGGAGTGGGTTGCGGATCCGCTAATATCAATCAAAGGATGTCCACAGTACAGTAGTTGAGGTCGGAGTGTTAGGGTGATGAATCCAGAGGGCATCCACGTTGCCAATACAATCCAGTCGCCCACCTTTCGTGCTGTATTGAGGGAGTTTTAGCGTGCAGTATCTAGCTGAGCTTAACAGGCCCATCGTTGGCAACCCAAACCTGCAATTATTGGCGAAGATGCAGCAAGATAGCTGGCAGGCTGTCAATGAAGAGCCGATCCCTGTGGATCGTGGCACTGCTGGCAATCTCAGGGACGGAGTTTTGGTGTTAGCAGAGATCGGTGCTGGCCGTAAGGTAAGCCGCGTTAATGAGGCTGCTCGCCAGTTGGTCACCTATCTCCAAAATTACAGTCGTCTGCAGGACAAGTCCCGCTCCCAGGAAGAGGAAATCGAAACTTGGAAAAAATCCCTTACCTTTCAAAGCCAGGAGCTCAATCGGCGGGAGATGGAGCTGGAATCTCAGGAAGAGGAAATCCAGCGGCTCTTCGAAGAATACAAGCGCATCGAGGAAGATCGCAAAAATCTTGAGATTAAGCAGGAGGAGATCGTCGCTCTAGAAGCCAATTTGGTGGAACAGCAGCGGGCGATGGGCAGACAGCGCGAGGAGATCCAGCAACAGCAGGAAGCATTGCAGGCCCTGCTGGCAGAAGCTCAGCGTAGCCGTCTCAGCGAGGTGGAAGCCCAACAGCTGCAGTCTCTGTTTGAGCAACTGCATCAGAAAGTAGAGCAATTCTCGGATCCCCAGGCCCGTCTTCAGCCTTTACAGGAGCAAATCTCTCAGCAGCAACTCCAGTTACAGGCGGCTGAGGGCAATCTGGATCAAGCCCGCCAACGGGCTCAGCAACAACAGCAGGAGCTCGACCACACACTGTCAGAATGGCTAGAGCGGCGGCAACACTGGTTCAACTCGCTGAATGCCTTAGATCAGACTCGGGCCGAGGTTCAGGCTCAAGAAACATCGCTATCTCTGCAGCAGGGGCAACTGGACCAGATTCTGCGGCAATTGCAACTGCAGGATCAGATTAATCAGATGACCCACAATCTGGTTGGGGAATATGAGTTTATTGTTGCCAGTGGGGTAGAGCTCAAGCGCCAAGAACCGGAAATGTCTCTGGAAGAATTGCAGGCTCACGTTAACACCCTGCGCCAGAAGTATGAGCAGCGATCAGGGCAGGTTAATCAGCAGCTGGCCGAATTGGAACAAAATCGCCAAACCTTAAGGGAGCTGCAGGAACAGCTGGCCACCGCATCTCTGGATGAGCGCATGGATATCGAAATGGATATCGACTATTCTCAGTCTGCCTGTCAGGCATTGGAACAAACGGTTCTACCTCAGCAGGAAAATATTCAGCGGGAATACGAAGAGTTGATGCGGGAAGAGGCTCGGCTGGCCAAAATGTTGGGCGAGGATAGGGGGGATAGCTCTGCCGTTCCTACGGTCGATATTGGACCAATCCTGGCTCAATTAGAAGAGCAGCGGCAACGACTGAATCAGGAAAAGCAGCGGCTTGAGACAGAGCAGGAGCAGCTCAACAATCACCTGCAAGCGCAACAGGAAGCTCTGCAAAGACAGGCGCAGGAGAGTGAGCAAACCTGGAGACAACTGGTCGAAGAAGAAACCAGTCTCAAAAGTCGCTTACAGGCAGTGGCAGAAACCTGGGGACGGCTTCACCAGCAACAGGATCAACTGCAGCAGGCACAAACCCAGTGGCAGCAGCTTGATCAGCATCTGGACCAGGTGACCCACGAGCTGGCATCACTCTCAGAAGCCGTGACCAGCAGTCAAGCCCTTCTGGGTGAGTTACAGGCCATCGTGGATCGCCTCAATGAACCTCCCACCGACGCCACGGCTGCCGTGATGGTGTCCAGAGAATCTGAAGACAAATCGGAAGTGGGGGTTGAGGCGGTTTAGTCTGGGCATTACTTTATTGATCTTCATCGCCCTGATCTGTGAGCTAGCTCCACCGGATTTGCTATTCGTCAGTGGGACGGGCCTGCTGGTGGCGGTCCAGGTGATCACGCCTGCAGAAGCTTTTGCGGGCTTTGCCAACCCTGAAGTCCTGACGGGGGCGGCCATGTTTGTGATTGCCGCA
>JAAUUJ010000117.1 GCA_012030715.1 Synechococcaceae cyanobacterium SM2_3_1
AGGATCCTTAATCTCTTCACAACAGCCCCCGGAGGAGATATGCCTGATCAAGATCAGGAACAACTGAAATTATTAGCAACCTTTCACTACGTTCTGGGGGGGCTGCTGCTGCTGTTCTCTCTGATCGCGCTCCCGTTTTTAGCCCTGGGGATCGCCCTGATCTTTTACTCGGAGAGCATTGCCACCGAAGGGGATCTGCCTCCCGTGGTCGCAGGCTGGATCTTGCTCACCTTTGCTATCGTCATCCTGGTCTTCAGTTTGCTGCTACCGATCGGTTTGATCCTGTCAGGCTATTATCTCAAACGCCAAAAACGCTACTGGTTTAGCTTTGTGGTGGCCTGTGTAGAATGCCTGAATATGCCCCTGGGGACAGCATTGGGGATCTTTACCCTGGTGGTCCTTTCCCGTGACTCAGTTAAGCAACTGTACGGTCTCGCACGGCTGTAAATGCAGACGCGGGGCCTACGACCTCGTAAGATAGGTGGCTGGACCAATCCGAGATCTGAGAGCATGAATGCCCAAATTCTGGATGGCAAAGCCCTGGCAACGCGACTACAGGATCAGCTCACCCAGCAGGTGCAGACCTGGACCCAGCAGGTGGGTCGTCCGCCGGGACTGGCGGTATTAATGGTCGGGGATCACCCCGCGAGTGCCGCTTATGTGCGCAACAAAGAAAAAGCCTGTCAGCGGGTGGGCATGGCCTCCTTTGGGCAGCACTTTGGTGCAGAGGTCAGTTTTGCCAAAATCCAGGAGACGATCCTGTGTCTCAATCGCGATGACCGCGTCGATGGTATTCTGGTGCAGTTGCCGCTTCCCGATCACCTGGATGGCCGTGAACTGCTGCTGGCCATTGATCCCGACAAGGATGTGGATGGCCTCCACCCGATGAATTTGGGTCGGCTGGTGCGGGGTGAACCGGGTCTGCGCAGCTGTACGCCTTATGGCGTGATGCAGATCCTGGAGGATGCTCAAATCCCCATCGCAGGTCAACAGGCGGTGGTCATCGGTCGCAGCTTACTGGTGGGCAAACCCCTGAGTCTGATGTTGCTGGCGGCCAATGCTACGGTGACCATGGCCCACTCCCAAACCTCCGATCTGGCGGCGATCACGCGACAGGCCGATATTCTCATTGCAGCAGTGGGGCGACCTCAATTAGTCCGAGCAGAGATGGTCAAACCGGGGGCTACTGTGATCGATGTGGGCATCAACCGCACCTTTAGCTATGAGGGCAAAGATCAGCTGGTGGGAGATGTCGATTTTCAATCGGTTCAAGCGGTTGCAGGTGCCATCACTCCTGTGCCAGGCGGGGTGGGACCCATGACGGTGACCATGCTGCTGGCCAATACGGTCTACAGTTATGCCCAGCGGCTGCGACTAGCCTGAGGAAAATGACCGATCCCAGTCTCCCGAGTTTCATGAAGTCATGTGGGGGCCTGGGCAGTCAAAACAGCCAGAGATCACCGAAGTGGATCGGTTTGGGCTATAAACATCCTAATGTTCCCTCTCACTTTCCCGCTGATGGGCTGAGACGATAATCTTGCCGATAGCCCTGGATGGATGAATCCCCTGCACTTTTTGTATCCCCTTTGCTTGCAAGGATGAAGATGCTCTATGCCCAGACGGAAAGGTGCATCCCTGACCCGGATTGATGTGATTGAGGCCGCCCTGGTATGTATTCAGAAGGACGGTGAAGCGGGGTTGGGGATTAATCGTGTAGCACGGGAACTGGGGATCCAGCCTCCCTCTCTCTATAACCATGTCAGTAGCCAGGAGGATCTGCGCCAGGCGGTGGCGATGGAAGGGTGGCGCCGATTGCTGGCGTTGCTGGTGAATCAGATCGGGCCTTTAGAAGAAACCGCTGGCCGCAGGTTAGAGCAGGAACACTCCTGGACCACGGTTCACCAGATGGCCCATCTTTATCGTCGTTTTGCCCATGACTATCCCTCCCTCTACGGGGTGATGGCAGGTACGATCTTCAGCCCCAACCATCCAGAATTTTCCACACTGCTGCAACACAGTTTGCAGTATTACGCCGAATGTTTGTACCCCCTGGGTCTGACGGCTGAACAAATTCCCCATGCGGCCAAGTTCCTCTGGGCAGCGGTGCATGGATTTGTCTGCCTGGAGCGATCCCACTGGACCACCTATCCGGCACGGGACACAGTCACGGACATGGATCAGAGTTTTGAGTGGCTCCTAGCCACCTTTCATCAAGCAATCCTCTCCAGCCTTCCCCCTGCCTTGAGCTCAGAGCGGGCTTGAGAAGGCTACCAGGGGAGAACTTCTGTAGTGATCTCAGCCATTTGTTTGGCCAGTACACGGTTGAGGGCTTTCTCGGCATCGGGATAGTGGGGACTGAGTTGCAGGGTGGTGCGCAATTCCTCCACTGCCTTCTCATTGCGGCCCAGAACGGCGCAGACGATTCCCATGCGAAAGTGGGCCGGGGTAAAACTGCCATCGGCATCCACAGCCGCCTGATAACTGCGCAGCGCAAACAGCAGATTCCCACGGATCCGAAAAACCTCCCCCATGCCAAAGTGGGCATCTGCCACGGTAGCATCCTTGCGCAATACCTGTTCAAACCGGGCAATGGCCGCCTCCGCCTGGCGGGAGTGAATATATTTCCGGCCTGAGGCACTCTGCTGCTTGCGGGCCAGATAGGTGAGACCAATAGCCGCCGAGGCAGAAAGGAGGGCGGGATCCAGTTCCAGGGCCTGCTCATAACTCTGGACTGCGGTATCGTGCTGCCCGCGACTGGCCAGAACCTGACCCAGACCATAATGGGCAATCGCCAGGTGGGGATCCTCCTGCAGCACCTGACGGAAGATCCGTTCTGCCGCCTCTATCTCTCCGGTGCGCACAGAAGCAATTCCCAGATAGCTGTGGATGGTTCGGATCATCTCTGGATCCTGGGCCAGATTCAGGGCGGTGCGATAGGCAGCGACGGCAGCCTTGAGTTGTCCCTGTCTCGACAGAGCAATCCCCATGTGGTAGTGGGCTTCCGCCAGAGAATCGTCCAGACCCAGGGCCGCCCAGTAGGCATCAATGGCCTCCGCCTGGTGACCCTGACAACTCTGCACCCACCCGATGGCCACATGGGCTGCGGCTAGATCAGGATTTAACTCCAAAGCCGTCTGCAGGAATTTGCTGGCCTGGGCCCAGCGCTGCTGGCGAATACAGATGCGGCCCAGCTGATGCTGAATATCCGCCTGGATCATGGGATAGCCACTCAGATCCATGGCCATGGCAGTCTTGAGCTGGGTTAAGGCTTCTTGAGTACGACCGCTGCCTAGGAGTTGCAGAGCAAATTGCAACAGGGTTTGGGCCAGATCCGCATCAATATTGACCAGGTGAGGATCCTGCTGTCGAGCCTTACGCAGGTAGTCCAGGGCTCGCATCGGATCTCCCTGCTTCAGCAACAGTCGCCCCATCTGGTGATTAAACAGGGGTGCCTGGGGATTGATACTCAGGGCTGCTTTCAACTCCTCCACCGCTGTATCCAGATCCCCAGCCTGCATCAGGGCCAGCACTCGCCGATAGTGACGACCCGCCTGATCGGCCCGATTCAGGGGAGGAAGCGCATCCTGGAGGCGGCTCCAGAACTGCAGCCATCTCTGTCGGGGGGGCAGTAAAGGCGTGGAAGTGGGGGTGATTGAGGGAACGAGGCGGAGCCGTCGAAGCTGGAGTTGCCACTGGAGCCGGATCCACTTTGGGGGTGACTGTGGGTGGAAGGGTGGGGGCTGTCCGTTCTGGGGGCGGGGCGGGATGACTGCGAGGTTGCAGATGAGGAGGCAGGCCAAAAGAGACCGACGGGGAAGAGCTCGACGAGGAAGTTGCTTGAGCAGGGACACTCGGGTGCAAATGGGGGGGGATGCCAGCAGAGGGTTGCTTCGAGGTGGGTGGGGTGACTCGTGAGGACAAACGGAAAGTATCCTGCCAGCGCACCTGTTTTTCTCCCAGAAGCCGCCCAAACACGCGCACCTGATCGATTCCTTCGACAACACAGGTACGAAAACAATCCTGGATCCGCTGCACCGCAATGGTGGGATTACAGGTGGCCAGGGATGGGTATTCCAGCAGAACATACAGATCTTGCTCTCGCTGGGAAAAACGAATCTTGACCCCAGGCAGGACCGAGCGCAGGGTTTGACTGATATGGGATGGGACCGGAGCCGGCATCATGATTGCGTCACCCTCATGCGATATCTCCATCCTTGCCCCGAGGTCAATCTAACAGTATTTTGCCCTGACATCAGAACGGCTGAGGATCGATACATCGGGGTCTGATCTAGTTGTGCCCTGAAGCAGGTAGGTGCTTAACAATCTGCCGGTGGAGCTGCTGACGAAAGCACAGGATCTCCTCCCGCTCGCGGCCAAAATAGATGCTGTTGGTTAAACATGCCACCACCAGGGCCCGGCCTGGATCAATCCAGAGGGAGGTGCCTGTGAAGCCAGTATGACCATAGGCTAGAGAACTGAGGGGATAGCTGCTGGCTGCAGGATGAGCGGATCGCAAAGCAAGCCCCAGACTGCGGCGATGGCTTCCCTGAACTTTCTGCTCAGTGGTGATGAGCTGTAGGAGCTGGCGTGGAAGGATCTCAGGAGACCCCTGCCGTAGATATTCACCGATCTGAGCCATTTCGTGGGCGGTGGAAAAGATGCCTGCATGTCCGGTGACTCCCTCGAGACGGGCAGCATTCTCGTCGTGGACCTCCCCTCGAAGGCGGCGTTGCCGCCAGGCACACATTTCTGTGGGGGCCACCTGCTGGCAGGATAAACAAGAAGCATACTGGGTTGACCTTAACCCCAACGGAGTCAGGACTTGAGTCTGGATCAGAGCATCGAGAGGCTGCTGGGTCAGGATTTCCAGCGCTAACCCCAGCAAAATAAAGCCAACGTCACTGTAGAGGATCTGGTCTCCGGGTCTGGCGGCAAAAGGAGTGGTGAGGGCCATCTGTAGAGCTGCTGCTCGGTCGGGTTGCTGATAGAGAGGCCGCCACGCTGGTAAACCAGAGGTGTGGGTGAGGATCTGGCGCACGGTGACCATCTCTGCCTCTACAGCGCCATTCTCTGGAGTGATCCGGATCCACTCTCCCGGTTGCAGGGGATCCTCATAGGCCGCCAGGGGGCGCAGGCCCTTAAATTCTGGCAGAAGCGTGGCCAGGGATTGATCCAGCTGCAGTCTTCCCGCTGCCACCAACCGCAAACAGGCCAGAGTGGTGATGATTTTGGTGAGTGAGGCCACATCAAAGCAGGTGTGCTCCTGTGTGGGAGCGGGATGCTCCGGATCCGGTTGACCATACCCCTGAGACCAGATCACCTGACCCTGCCAGCGCACCTCCACCTGTACCGCTGGGGCCACCTGGGGAAAGGCTGCCCGCATCCAGAGATCCAGGGCTTCCAGATCGGGAGATGGGTTTGTTAGCGTGTTTACCATGACTCTTTCACGTGTGGATGGCGGCAATGGTGCCCCCTGGTCCTGTGTATACAGCTTCTCCCTGGGTTGAAGACTACAGCGAGATGATCGATGTGCGCTCCCCCAGTGAATATGAAGAGGATCACTGGCCTGGTGCCATCAATTTACCCGTGTTGTCGGATCAGGAGCGAGCGGAGATTGGCACCGCCTACAAGCAGGATCCGTTTCGAGCTCGACAACGGGGAGCCGCCCTGGTGGCCCGCAATATCGCAGCTCATCTGGAGAGTCATTTTATTGATCGCGATCGGGATTATCGGCCTCTGGTGTACTGCTGGCGCGGGGGACAGCGTTCCCATAGTCTGGCTCTAGTTCTGGCCCAGGTGGGGTGGCGAGTCACTGTTTTACAGGGGGGCTATAAGTCCTATCGCAGCTGGATCCGCGAGCAACTGCAGCTCCTGCCTGCCCAATTTCACTATCGCCTTCTGGCTGGACCCACGGGTGTGGGCAAAACTCAGCTGCTTCACGACCTGGCCCAAGAGGGGGCTCAGGTTCTAGATCTGGAGGGGCTGGCCCGGCATCGGGGGATCCCTGCTAGGTCAGGAATGGCAGCAGCCGCAACCCTCCCAGAAGTGGTTTGAGTCCTTAATTGTGAAGCAATTGCAGTCGTTTCAGCCGGAGTATCCCATCTGGGTAGAATCAGAAAGCTCAACGATCGGTCGTCTGCACCTGCCCGCCCCCCTCTGGCAGACCATGAAAGCAAGTCCCTGCATTCAGATCGAGGCCCCCCTCAGGGACCGGGTGTACTGGCTGATCCGCAGCTATCCCCACCTGATGGCCCATCCCCAAGTTTTGAAAGAGAAACTGCTGCTGCTTAAACCTCAGCAGGGGCAGGCCAGAGTCGGGCAATGGCATGACTGGATCGAATCCGAGGCATGGGAAGCATTGGTGCAGGATCTGCTGGAACGTCACTATGATCCCGCCTATCGCCATGCGATCCAGCGCACCTACCCCCATCGACTGGAAACCGTGATGCTCTCCGATCTGACTCTGGACAGTCTGCACCTGCTGGCCCAACAATTGCAGGAGCGATATGGCAGGATCCAACTCCCCTTGCCAGCCACGGAGCGGGAACCCTTATCCGGCCTCGGATCGAGACGGGGTTGAGTCGGCAGAAAAGGCCTCTGCAGGTTTCTCCCCTGACTGCAGTGAGAGGGATTCTCTGGAGGTGGGGAAGGAACGACCATTGCTGGCGGAATAGGGCTGTTGAGACCGAACCTGGGGCATGAGGCTGGCCATTTCAATGGCATTCATGGCGTACTCCCAGCCTTTGTTACTTTTCACTCCGGCTCGCTCCAGCGCCTGTTGCATGGTATCCGCGGTGAGAACCCCAAAGATCACAGGCACACCCGTCTGGAAACCAGCCGCCGCAATCCCTTTTGCCACCTCAGCAGCCACGTAATCGAAATGGGGGGTTTGACCCCGGATCACGGCCCCCAGGCAGATGATGGCATCATACACCTGACGCTGGGCTAGCTGGTGGGCTACCAGCGGGATCTCAAAACTGCCGGGCACCCAGTAATAATCCACCTGCGTCCCTTCCGGGCGCACATCCACCCCATGCCGCTTCAGCCCATCCTGACACCCCTGCAGCAGCTTACCCGTGATCAGGTCATTAAACCGCCCGATCACCAGAGCAAAACGGAGCTGGGAAGCATGAACAAAGCTACCTTCAAAAATTGCCATAGACCTCAGTCTTTAGACCAACTGTTCAAGTTTAGTCTAATCACTCTCAGGCCAGAAAGCTCAATCCACCCACCAGGGCCACCAGGCCCACCCAGAGGAAAGAGGCGATCAACAATAAATTTTTGGCTCGTGACCAGTCACTGGAGGAACTGTAGAGGACCGGCACAGCAATGACCATGATCAAACTGTAGAGCACCAGCACCAGCAATGACAGCTGCAACAGGATGGACATAGCGGGAATCCTCGGGATAATCCTGACACTTCACAACCCTACCAGATCACGGTCATTCTCTACAGGAGATGTACGTAACCGTTACACGGGGGGCTATCAACCTATGCAGAAGTGTCTTCGGTATCCTTGAGGTGATCCAGCTCTGCCTGCAATTCACTAATCTGCTGACGTAAACGGGCGGCCTCTGTCAGATCTAAGGCCATTGAGCTCTCGGAGCCCGAGGGGTCTGACTCTTCATCCATGTCGTCAATGCGGATGGGTCGAGGTCCGGAGGCCGAGGTTCCTTCCTCTTTAGAACTGGCCCTGTTATTCACAACCGTATCCATGAAAGTACGGGCTTCATCGGCATTCATGGCCCCGCGCTCTACCAGCTCATTCACTAGTTGCTGAGCCTGCTTGCGCAGTTCTGCCAGCTGAGTGGGGGCCTGGTTTGCTACTGCGGCGGCTTTATCGGCAGCCATATTGGCCAACCCCATACCGAAGTAAAAGGCCTTTTGTGCAAATTCTGCTAGATTTTTTCCCACTTCCATGGATGAGACTTTAGGTTCGAGCAAGGGCTGTGATCTTGGGAGGGGCGACCCGGGTAGACGCGCCTGATCAGAGCATCCTGTGGTGCTGCTATCGTCTGATCCTGACACAGTTTAGGCGTCTGGTCCGCACGGACCCGAGTCTTCACTCAGACTAACACTGATCCGGGGAGCCCGCCCAGCGAGTTCCCGACTATTCCCGCCTCAGGTCTGGTCCGCACCCAGGGGTAAACGCTCCAACAATCGGTAAAAGGGAGCCCAGTCATCTTCATTGGCAATCGGATCCCAAACCGCTTCGATTTCTGGTCTCAGGAGAGTGGTGGGCAGATTGTGCTGATGCAGTCGCGGCGGAACACGATAGAGCTCATCGAGAGGTAACTGCTGTAGCACCTGGTGATAGCAGGCACACCAGCGTTTGAGCAGTGTCCGCTCCTCAGCATTGCGCAAGACGAAGGCACCTTTGAAAATATCACTGCTATCTCCCATCCGCCAGTTGGAGGAAAACAGACGGGTCAGACGGGTAAAGAACCCGTGATAGCTCATCTGACTGGTGCTGAGAAATTGCAGCGTGATATTCAAGATCTCGGTGGGTTGAGGGACCACAGCTGCATCCAGCCCAAGTTTTGACAGCATCCGTTGTGTGTAGTAACGGCGGTAATGATCACTAAACTTACCGAGCCCAGCCTCCAGGTCAGTGCGGCTGGTGATCAGTTCCAGTGCATCCTGCAGCCGCTCCAGATTAAGCCGACAAATCTCTGGTTGATTGCCGAACCGATAATAGCCCCAGTGATCAAAATAGGCAGCAGTGAATTTGGGATCGTAGGTACGGATAAACGCATAGGGACCATAGTCGAAGCTTTCCCCCGTAATGGACATGTTGTCGGTGTTAAGGACCCCGTGACAGAACCCCACCGACATCCACTGGGCTGCCAGTTCCGCCGTCCGCTCCACCAGGGCTGCGAAGAAGCGGGAGTACTGTTGATCCTGTCCCGCCAGATCGGAATAGTAGTTATCAATCACATGATCCAGCAGCTTACGCATCAGATCGGGGCGTTTTAGGTAAAGCAAGCGCTCAAAGCTCCCAAACCGAACATGGGAACGACTGAGCCGCACCATGACCGAGGAACGGGTGGGAGAGGGTTCATCCCCGCGCCAGAGAGACTCTCCGGTTTCCACCAGACTCAGACAGCGGGAAGTGCGCACTCCCATGGCATGCAGAGCTTCACCTGCCAGCACCTCACGGATCCCACCTTTGAGGGTGAGGCGACCATCTCCCCCACGAGAGTAGGGCGTGGTCCCCGAGCCTTTGGTGCCCAGATCGTAGAGCTCACCATCGCTACCCCGCACCTGACTGTGGAGAAAACCACGTCCATCCCCCAGAAAAGGATTGTATTCTCCAAATTGGTAGCCGTGGTAACGCAGGGCCAGAGAGCGATAGGGACCCTTGAACTGTCCAAAGGCTTCGATGAAATCGTGATCCTCAACGTCGCGGGGATCAAGGTGCAATAAAGGGAGAAGGGCGTCACTGCGAAAGCGAAGCAGATGCTGTGGAAAGGAGGCTGCTTTCACCTCATCAAAGTAATCCGGTCCCAGTTGGGCCAGGGCAGGCTCGGTTGGTAGCGACAGCAATGGATTAGATCGATCCACAACAAACTCAGGGGTCTTGAGGGGAAAACCGCACATCCACCACGGTTCCCCCCAGGGTGGCAGCGGGGGTTTCCAGCTCTAGAGGTGTGCCAATTTTAACCTTATTATTCCCCAGGACCACGCCATCCTTAGCAACCTGGGCCTCTCCCGCCAGAGTCAGGAGCAGATCCAGGCGATAGGGATCTGCAGCATCCGCCAGATCAATTTCTCCATCCGCCAGCACCAGGGGGACAGGCACAGGGACAGTTTCAATCTCGGTGATTTCAACGCGGCCATAGGGTTGATTGCGAATGATTACACTGGCGCTATCCCCAGTTTGAAAAGGGGCAAGGTCGCGGCTGCTCACTCCCCGCACCAGCAGATCCACTTCTACAGATTGAATGGGAACGTTCCCCAGCTGCACGACTCCACCCACCTGCTGAGGCGCACCCAGCACCAGAGTGATCACCGCCACGAGCAGCACCAGCAGCAACCCTGCATCCAGAACACTGACCCATCCCAAGAGTTTTCCCTGATCATCCACTACCTGCATACGTTTTCAACTTTCCTGCTGCGGATATCAACACTGAGCTGCAAATTGAACCAGGCTGATCCGTCCACTAGGCATGGCTGCGGGGATCGGGCTGCTTTTTGAGGATCGGAGCATTGAGCTGGGATGCCTCTCCCTGTGACGTGGCAGTGAAGGGAGTATGCTGGGCCAGGGCCTGGAGATTGCTTTCCATGACTGGACGGGGCTGATCCCCAATGGCATTGATCAGCGGGGTCCCCTCCGGATCGAGAAAAACAAAGTGGGGAATGCCGTTGACGCGAAAATGGGTCAGCTCTGGCAACCACTTCGGGTTATCCACATTCAACATGACAAAGTTGATCTGCTCGCTGAAGCTCTGCTTCAAGTCCGCCAGCATAGGTGCCATGCTCTGACAGGTGGTGCACCAGTCGGCATAGAACTCCAGGAGGGTGGGTTTATGATTGTTGCGGGCGAGCTCCAGCGGAACCCCAGATTCGGCTAGAGCAGAAAGGTTGACGGAACTGGTGCGAATGCGATTACCAATAAACAGGCCGATGCTAAGCAGGATCACGGCCAGAGCAATGATGAGGTTGCGCAGCCGCACTGGCATGGAAGACTCTGCAGTCATAAGTCCCCTCCAACAGTTCTTCCCTAGTATGGCAAAGGATCGTCAGGTGTTCACCGACAGGTCAGCGGTGGGCATGGGATCCTCTGTTGATATATCTGGCTGCTGGAGTTGAGGCCGCCAACAGAGGTAGATTAACGGTCCTAGCAACGGGATCCAGAGAATGCGCTGGGGGAAAGACTGTCGCCCCACCTGATCCGCAGATGTTAGGAAAGAAAGGAGAGCGATCAGGAGCAGAAAATCCACGGACATGACATGGATAAAGCGGCTGCTCTGCCACTGGTGCACAAAATCGCTCCAGTCCCCCTGCAGCACCCCGTAGCTCAACAACCCCAAAATGGGCAGGGCCAACCCCCCGATCCAGCGGGACTGACAGATCCGCAACAGCAGATTGCGAGGTGGCGGCAGCGGCTCTCTCCCTGTTAGCGGTCGACGCAGGATCAGATAGGGTAGCAATGCAAAGGCCCCCACTCCCATCATCAACAGGGCAAAGGGCCAGGCGCGGATCTTTTCTCCCAAAGCGCGTTGCCGATCCCCATCCACCAGCAGCAGGCTGATGTAAACCAGAGGCAGCAGACCCATGAGATTAAACTCCGCCACGATCAGGGGATTGATCCCTGCGAAATCGCCTGTGGACATGCGTTTGATCAGATCCAACGTCGCGGGATCATCGGGGGGAGCCAGCAGAAAGGCATAGAGAAGAAAACCGATCCAGAGGAGGGCAAAACCCAGACGGTAGAGCATGGAGGCAAGGGAGAGCAGCAACTCATCTCAGGGTAGCGCAGGGAGATCGTCAAGAGCCGTTAACTGTGGTGAGCACAACCAGAAGCTAAACACGCTCGATCCAATAGTCTGGCTTGCGATAACGATGAGCCACCGCGATCACATAGAGCAGATCATCACGAAATGTATAAATCAGTTTCTACGGAAACCGTCGGACAAGAATCTTTCGTATTTTGGGTCTCATCTCCTGACCGGATTCAGGATAGCGTTCAAGGATCATAATGGCGGACCAAACCTCTTGCCGAAAACGCTCTCCTAGACCAATCTCTTGCGCTTCATAATATTCAAACGCATCTTTAAACTCTTGAGCAGCAAGGGGATCAAAAAGCAGATTCATGATCTGTTGCCCAGCACATCCTCAGCCGGAATTCCCTTAACCCTACCTGATTCAAAAGCCGCAAGCCGTCGTTCTGCTTCATCAGACCATAGACTATCAATTATCTCGTTAGGTTGTTCTAGACTGAAGTAAATAACATTCAGGAGTTGCATCCGCTCAGAAGGACTCAACCGTAAAATACTATCAATTAACGATTGCTCCATCGGTTGACTCCTAATTAAATCACTCGCAAGTTGGCTGCCTAATTAGGTCTCACAGGAATCTAGGGTTGCCAACAGGCTGCATCATTCGATTATTCTCTGTCATTCTTTTTCACATGAGCTAGATTCTTGAGCTTGCTGTAGAAGATAGAGTAGCGCAGTGATCACGAGAGCATCTGACAGATCACCTCATCTGCATAGGTCACCTGCAACACCTGGGCAGCATTCCCCTGATTCACAGCCATTTCCACCCAGCCCTGACTTCCCACATAGCTGATCAATGCTCCCACAGGCACATCACTAAAGGTCTGGCCCCCTGGGATCACCTGTCCCTGCACCTGGATCTGCCAGCGGCGGTTCTGCACTAGAGTTGCAGGCAGGGTTGTGATCAGATTTCCAAAGTGATCAATGTATTGAATGGTGCCCTGAATCCTGTTCCCCGATTGGCTGTAAGCGAGTAAAGGCCCTGGGATCAGAGTTGTAGGATCTATAGCTTTTCCTAGATCTTGAAGTAAAACCCCACTGGCCAGATGAGCTGCCACCGGAGCAAACAGATCCCGTCCATGGAAGGTAGTACTCAGTTTGGATGTCCGCCAGTACTTTGGGTTGGTCAGTTCTACTGCCGCCCAGGGATCCGACTGACTGAGCACCCCACTCAACAGACCGTTATCCGGCCCCACCAGATAGCCTTCAGGAATCTGCACCGCAACAGCTCGGCGCTGACTACCGACGCCTGGATCCACCACCGCCACATGCACAGATCCTACTGGGAAATATTGGTAGGTACTCATGAGACAGTAGTGACCTGCCAGCAGATTTTGAGGGGGAATGTTGTGCGTCAGATCCACTACTTGCAGATGGGGATTGATCTGGGCGATCACGCCTTTCATCTGCCCTACATAAGTATCCTGCAGGCCAAAATCGGTAAGAAGGGTGAGGATCTGGGTTCTGGTATTGATCAAACTAAGCCTAGATTTATATCCATTAACTAACTGCAATTAGACTTGTAATACTATGACTACGGAAATTTTGGGCAGGTGTACGCTATCCACCACTGACCTCCTGTTTCTGATATCTTCGGGCACCTTTCACATGGTGCCTGATCACCTGCTGACACTATTTCTGAATCTGGGCATTGAGACGGGTCATACTCAAGACAGGCAAAGATGCCAAGCTGAGCACCATTACTTCCATCTGGCTCTTTCAGAGAAACACCAAATTCGTGGTAATTGATACTGTTAGAACATGCACACCCATAGGCCCTCCCTGTACTTCCAATTCGTGCATCACACGGTTCTACCCCCGGAGGAAGTGGTGTGGAAGTCGGATCTGGATCGGGTGTTGGCGTTGGATCTGGATCTGGATCCGGCGGTTCAGGGGTGGGCGTTGGCTCGCAAATAAGAGGATCGGGAGGGGGAGGATCGGGATTGGGCAGAGGGTTACCCGGCGGATCAAAAATATCAGGAGATGGATCTCCAGGGCTAGGGCGATCCGGACCTGGAATTGGAGTGGGTTCAAGATTCAGAGCAGTTCCTCCCGATCCAGAAGCCAGGTTGACGGGAACTCCCGATCGGGTGGCAGCGATGTAATTTCCCTGTGGATCTTTCCAGGCGATCCAGTAGTTTTCTGTATTGAGAGAATTGGTTTGAGAAACGATCAGAGTGGGTTCTGAGAGGATGATCTGATCTGGTGCTTCTTGTGTCAGAACTGTGCTTTGCTCTGCCAGATCTGAGGATTGGACTAAGGGGACGCTGTTGCTGCCACAGCCTGTAAGTAGGATC
>JAAUUJ010000118.1 GCA_012030715.1 Synechococcaceae cyanobacterium SM2_3_1
CCGAGTCTTAAGAAAAATCTTAGATAGTGGTGGCAAAGCTCGAATTATTTCTTAGCAATTCCAATGTTGGTAGCAAAACGATCCATTCTGCCCGGGATCTGGCATTGTTGCTTTTTCTAGACAAAATCACACTTTTACAGGAGCATCTGATCTCAATGATCAGCAACAAGCTCGCATGTTTTCAGGTCAAGCCTACCCCTCGACATCCCCTCCCTGTCAGAGAATTCGATTCCATTAAGTCGCATGAAGAGATGTCAAGTCTTTCGCTTTTTGTAGTGATTGCTCTCAAGACTGAATGACTCGGCAGTCGGAGAACGCCATAATTCGGATATTGAATGGACCACAGCGGAATGGCTGGTGTTCTACCCCAAATGGCACCTACCATAATGTCATTACATAGGAGTGATGTCGATGCTATCCCCTAAAGAGGTTTACGAACATCTTCAGCACATCGAAGAAGTTGATGCAGTTAGCGGTGCGGTTTATCGCCAGGAAGCCATTGAAGCCATCACCGATCCCACCGTGAGTCAAAACTGGCAGGAGCGGATCTGTGATCGCCTGAATGAGGCTAACCGAGATATGGCACTGCTCTCCGTCGCACCTGAAGACAGCTATTGAATCCTTATCCTGAGATCCCTGAGCATCTGGATCTTTGTAGCAGCTGATGGCAGGCCCGAGCCGTGATCGCCATTTCCGTCAGGGTAGGATTTTGCCACCCCGAAGAGACCCAACAAGATCCATCAGTTACCAGCAGATTTGGACATTCCCAGCACTGGTTATCGGGATTCAGAACCGAGGTCTCTGGAGACGTACCCATCCTGGCGCCTCCCATTTCATGTACGTAATACCCTGGCGGAGCCCCTGCAGCCATGGCAGCTTCCTGCCGACGGATAAATTTATCAAATAGGGGCATATGATACAGATCAGCCAGAGGTAGACAGTCGCCCCCCAGCAGCGAGACCATCTCCTGGATATCCTGACGAATCCGAGCGATAATTTGCTTCTCATTCTCGGTCCAGGAAAAATCAATGTGCGGCACCGGGATCCCCCAGGCATCTTGCACCTCGGTATTCAAACTGATCCGGTTGTTGGCCTCGGGCAACACTTCTCCGTGCCCCACAAAAAAACCAATCGCTCCCCCTGTCTTTTCCAGGAGATGTGGCACATTTAAGCGCTGGATCCCCCCCCATAAGCCATATCCCCGCAAAAAGGATTCCTGAGGTTGATCCAGATTGCAATAACGGGGAATAAAAATGCTCTCACAGCCAGAGAGTTCAGACGGAGTGGCAGGAGGCTCAATGTTGGGGACCGCAAAGAACTGAATCGTTGATACATGATCCATGAGATAGCGACCCAGAAGTCCTGATGAATTCCGCAGGCCCCAGGGTTGAAAATTGTTCTGTGGAATGTAACAGGATCCGCACGGACTCTAGTGTCGAGGCACACAAAATAATGTGATGTCCATAGACTTCATGGGCAGTCTTGTGCTCACGGTGAATCCAGCCCACCCCCTGAGCTAGCCGCGATTGGGGGGCAAACAGGATATGACTGACCACCGCATCGGTCACCACCGTGCTGCGCCCGGTTGCCATTGCCGCTTTCAGGGTGGATCCCACACTGGCGGAGGGGGACCAGGGATCGGTTGGGGTGGCATGGTGCCGCTTGAACCCCCGGGAAGGGATCACATACCGCTGTGGCCAGTGGCTGGCTACCTGCTGCTTGAGTTTCTGCTCGGCTGGAGTGAGGGGCATGGCTGGTAGATAATCGCCATCCGGTAACTGGGGAAGACCATTGCGTTCACCATGGATGGGAAAAAATCGTTCCAGCTCATCGTAAAAAGGCTCCAGATCTGCATAAGCAATCGGCCAGTCATCCCCAACCCCATCCAGGCTCGCGGCCTTGAGTTCATAGTTGGAGAGGCGTAAAGTGATTCCACCCCAGGTGAGACTGCGTCCCCCCAACTGTCGTCCCCGGATCCAGTAAAAGGGTTTATCGGCAGGGGTGGTGTAGGGATTGTCCTTTTCGTTTACAAAAAAATCGGGATTGGCTTTCCAGTAGCCTGGGTGTAATGCTTGAAAAGACTGACGCCGAGCCAGAGCCAGGTTATTGACGCGCATGACCATATCCCGAGCGGGATGACCCAGATCCTTTTGCGGATTGACAGAGCGGCCTGCCTCCAGAACCAGAACCTTCCATCCAGCTTCAGCTAAAACCTTGGCAGCAACTCCCCCTGTGGCACCAGAGCCCACAATAATGGCGTCGTAGGGATCTGGGGAAAGGGTTGCGAAGGACATTAACGATTACCTCAAGGGTGCTAATCAGTCTACTCTGTCTCCTCGCGCCTTCCTCCGATCAGTTGCCACCCTCAGTACGGTATTCCCATGAGGCACGCTTTCCCCTTTCTGAGACTCATGCACCTAGATAGTTAGCTAAAGGGTAAATTCCAGGCTTTCTGCTGAAGATACAACAACAATTAAGATTTCAGTAAAACCTGCTAAAAAACAGGATTGTTGCTTGCCTTTCTTCCCTTAGATCTTGAGGAGGAGTTGTCCGGTACTCTGGGGCCAGTCGAGCCGCAGCGGGGCAGGGATGATTTTTCCGCTTAGGGGGAGAGATGGTTGATAATAATACTACCGAGGCAATTGAGGCAGAAACTGAATTAGCCCGCATAGTTTTTGAGAAAGCCCGAAAAGATCTCTCTGCTTCTGTGGTGACACTAGGCTGACAAATTCTCAGCTTTCGTTACATTTCGTCAAGCGTTGACAGATTGTAAAGGCTTGTGTTCTGCTAGGGAGTAGCCTTGATTCCACGTTGCTAAATGGGGGATCCTGCAAGGTTCTCAGGAATCTTAATCCAGACAAGTTTCAGGAGTTCACAACATGAAAACGTTCTTCTTTCGAGTGCTAATGAGCCTGTGCCTGTCTTTCTCACTGCTGATCGGTGGATTTGCCCCTCTGACCGCCCCTGCATCTGCTGCTAACCTGTTCGAGTCGCTACAGCAGAAATTTGAGGAATTGACCCAAGATTTTGCTGACAAGAAGGGAGAGGTCACAGAATCCCTGGAAACCCAGCTTCAGGAAGCTACTAAAGCAGTCGAGGATGCTGCAACCTCCGCCCAAGAGGTAACTGAGCAGGCTGCTGAAGAAGTTCAGGCCGCTGCCGATGAAGCAATGGAAGAGGCTCAAGCGACTACTGACGAGACCGTCGAGGAGACTCAGGCTGCCGTAGAAGAGGGGCTGGAAGCAGCCGAGGAAACTATGGATGAGGTTCAGACTGCTGCCGAGGAAGGCATGGAAGAGGCTGCTGAGGAAGCCCAGGCTGCTGCCGAAGACATGAGCGAAGCGGTGTCAGAAACCCCTGAAGCAGTGACCTCTGAAACTGAAGTGGAGCAGGGTTAAGTCTCCAAACCCCAACTCTCATTTTAGTTCCCTCAACTGCCTCCGCTCGATCAGGGGTTCCGGTTGAGGGAATTTTATTACAATCAGTTTTGCTTAAATCTAGGGGATCTATTCTAGATCTCGGGACCCCCCATCTCAGGGTCATGGATATCACGAAGAGAGAAGGTAGGATAAGGCACCTGGTGTGAAGAGAAACTTTGCTTGGCTCTCCGGATCAGATCGGTTTTATAAGCGGTTTCATCCTGAATATCAATGGGGTAGCATTTCAGCTTAAAGTGGGTTCCCCAGGGCTTCTCATCCAGGCGGACCATCACGGGTAATTTCAGCTGCGTGTACTTGCTGGTGTAGGCGGCTCGATACAAGATCTGCATAATCAGATCCACATCTACATCATGACCAAAGTAAAAGTTGGCAATCACCTGTGCCTCCAGCGCCCCATTATTGGCATTGGAAATAGGCTCAGACCAGATACTGTTATGGGGGATGGTGACGACGTTATCCTCCAGGGTGCGCAGCTGGATCCCGCGCAATCCGTAGTTGATCACTTCCCCATAGTGATCCCCAATTTTGACCCGATCTCCCATGCGATATGGAGTCTCAAATAGGGCAACAATTCCCGCGATAATTGAGCTGACGTAATCTTTAAAGGCAAAACCCAGAGCGACAGCCAATGTGCCTGTAAGGGCGAGAATATTATTGGGTGAAAGCCTCACAAACAGATCTACAACAAAGATCACTGTAAAAAACAGGATCATGGCCTTTGCCAGAGGGACTGACTGCCGAAATAGTTGCCGAAAACGGCTAGGAACATGGGCTACAACCCAGTTATGACTGCGATCAATGCCCACCAATAAACCATAGGCAATCCCCACCGCCAGAACCGCCTGAACGATTTTTGCCAGAGTAATATTTTCCAGCAATTGGGAGGGCAGTTCCTGAGCATCAAGCCCATCCAGACCCAATTGGGCAAACAAACTTCTAGATACTTGAGACAGAAAAATAGTTTTACTCACACTGCCTCTTCTGGGATCATAAAATTGCTGTTCAGGAGAGCGGCCTTCACCTGGGATAGTAGGCAGGATGAACAGTGAGATCCCCTTGCTGAAAACTGAGGATCCCGGTTTGCAAAAGCTGTCTACATTGAGCCCGCACTTTTCCCTGGGGTTCTCCCAAGCTCAGCGCCAGTTGATCCCCTTTCATTTGACGATGAAGCAGCAGCGCATAAAGCAGAAACCGATCCTCAGCGATGAGTGAAGGGAGATCGGGTAAGACAGCGGGTCTAACTTTTAAGATGACTTCCGAGAGCAGGGGTGAGCTACTCTCTTCTTCATCCTGTTGATCCGGCTGAGGGTAACGCAAAGAATGAATCCAGAGATGGGCTGCCACCTGACTCAGTCCTAAGGATAGCTGCGCTAAATTTTCAAAGTAGCGTTGACTGCGACCCTCCTGTGCCTCGGATGACTCTGCTCCCCAATCCAGCGTTAATTCCCCCAATAGACTGGATAACCAGCTGTGCAGTTGATCTCCCGTTAGTTTTGGCAACTGCACTGTCGCATCAAAATAGGAGGCAAACTGACTGACCGCATCCAGATATTGCCAGGTCCAGCGATTACATCCGATCAACCAGAAACAAGTAGGAAATGAGTTAACCACATCCAGAAATTGCTCCATGATCTCCAGCCCTGCAATCGTTCTCAGGAAAAAAGCATCCAGACTGGGAATCACAACCAGTTGTTTCTCTGTGTTCGCAGCATGCAGGTTTAGTTTTGAGATCTGCTGGATCAAGTTATTTCGATCTGGCGAGGCCTGCAACAGGAAAAGTTTATGAATTCTCTCATCCTGCTCCTCCTGAACCACCTGATTGATAATCACAGATAGATTTTCGCTAGGACTGGAAAGGATCACAAGAGAGTTGGGAACTGCTCCTTGCATCCACTGGCTGCGTCGCTCCTGCAGGGCCGTTTGAATGGTTACCTGGTAATGGGGGTGGTGGGAAAGCAGCTGGATCTGACGATTCAGATAAGCCAGGGCAAGATCAGGTAAGGCTTTTGTATCGTTGTTAAAACTGATGGTTTGCGCCTTGGAAAACCACTGGCGAATAGTATGATTGATCAGCATTCTACTAACGTTGCACTGGGGCGATCTTGGGGAGTGAAAGCAGGGAAGATATTCATATCATGACCGATCATCATGTCCAGCCCTCCAGATACTGGAAAAAATACTTTTTATAAGAGCTACTCATCACTGGGATCTGGCTGCTTGACACAAGTGGCTGAAAGCTAATCACAGCAGATATTTGAAGAAAAGGATAGAGGAAATATATGCAAGGCTAGAGTTACCACACTTCTACCCCTGCGCATGTCATTCTCTACCCCTCTTCATCGTCAACTGCTCCCCTTTCTGCGTCAATACACTTCCTATCGTGATCTCCGCCATCTCAAAACTCTGGTCTGGATGGTCTGTGCTCTCATTGGAAGTGGACGGCTATGCCCCTCTGCCTGGGAAGCTTATGTGTCCAGTTCTGCCCAAAAGGCACAAAGCTATGAAAGGCGTTGGTACGGCTCCCATCCCATCTGCTGGTAGCAACGATCTCTGGACTGAAAGAGTTCTGGGCGGTGATCACGGACGAGCCTCCCAGTCTGCAAACCTTGTGGCAATATGCCTTGGGTTGCCGAGTTGAGGAATTGTTCTTCGATAGTAAGTCAGGAGCCTTTGGTTCCCCTGCTCCCCGTTGATCCACAACCATGTTTTGCCTCGAAGCAAGCGAGACGGGATGATTATGACCAGATTTCTCAACGACCAGGTACACGCGTATGCCACCGATAGATAGCCTTATCGCGCATACATGAATTCTCTATGGTTTTTATTTTCTGAATCCTTCAACCCTTGAGTCTCCTAATGTCAGGATATTCAAGTTTTGGGTAGGATCAAACTGACTTTGTATGGCTTCAAAGTATTGATTGGCAACAAAAATTGCACCTTGCTCGTTGTAATGAACTTCGTCTGCAAAGTAGTCATTAGAAAAATCCGTATACATATCAACTACGATTACTGCAGAACTACTATCCGTTTGTTTTTTTGCTAACGTAACAATTTGACTATTAAAACTCTCCCATCTGCCTTGTAATTCATTGGTCATTAAATCTGCTCTTCCGGGTGCGATCTGTTCTAAAAAAATAATTACATTCGGATTTGTATCTCGAATTTTGTCAATGATTTGACTAATATTTGATATAGGCTCGGACGGGTCGTCTTCTGAGCCTGCGATGTCGTTTCCACCTACGCCAAGCAGCACAATATCGGGGGTTGGCATGGCAAGCAGAAAATTGTCAATGTCAGCCAAAACACCCTCCGTTTCTATACCACCAACACCTTGGTGATCTCTATCAAACTCTTGTCCTAAATGCTGGGGGTAGCTTCCTCTGTCTGTGTAAGTTCCTATTAGGTCGAATTGATAGTTGTTTGCTACCATTAATTTCCAAAGTTCATAACGATAGCTTTCGTGACCTCTGACAATTTCGTTATCATCATTGCAAGTATTTAGCAGCAATAATGATGAAAAGATCAAAAAGACATTAATTGCGTTTTTCACTTTTTATCTTCCATGATAAACAGCGTGAATGGGCAAACGGCAATCCCCATCCCTGACAACACCGCTTCCCGAATGGCGGTGGAATTATCGACTTGTAAGTTGCAGTGGACAATCACATGAACGGTGACGCCTGTGGGATTAGGGATCGGCAATGGTCTTGCCTTAGAAGGCATTACTGCCACTGACCTTCGTAACGCTCAATAATTGAACTGATCAGAGCGTTTGCTTAGCAAATGCCCAACACCCTGAATTCTCACACAAGCGCTACTCATCACTGGGATTCTGCCCATTCAGTTTCAAAAATAGTTGTGCCTGGAAAGGCAATTGGATTATCCAGACTCTCGATCTGCTCCTGTAAAGCCCTGAGGTTTTGCTGTTCAGACAGTGAAGGATTGGGGATCTCAGCAGGAAAAAGATTGCGATCTAGGGCAAAGGCTGCCGTGTGACCTGCCGCAACTCCAATCGCCCACTCCACCGGATGGACACGGTAGGAAGCTGCCGCGATCCGACTGGCCGCTATGTTCTTCGCTCCCGCTAATAGATTATCGATCCGCTGAGGAATCAGAGCACGGAGGGGGATCTGGTAGGGATAACTGGGAGCCTGGGCATCTCGGTTGGCGCTGACCGGGTAGGAAAAATCCGGCTGAATACAATCATGGAAATCAATCGGATACTGCCCCACTCCCACGGAGTCATAAAAGATAAAAGGCCGTCCCCGCTGCAGATCAATCTCCTTCTTGGTGATATCCGACTCGTAGATGACAAACCCGTCGGGATAACCAAGACTGGGCCTACCGATCAATCGCCTGCTTTCGCGAATGTAAGGATATTTGGATAATCCATGCGCCGTTCCCATCGGACTATCTGGACCCTGTAAATAGCGATATCGAAAGTAGCGATCCTTTTCGAATTCTGGATCCTCCTGTTGTAGGAGAAAATCACTGGTCCCCGCCACCAGCCAGTAGAAAAAGCCCTGAGCATGATCTTCCCCCTGTTGTAGCGTTTCCACCCGCAGACCGCCTTGCCAGCCTCCCGGATCCAGCTGTCCCGCTTCCTGTAATTGCTCGTGGGTAAGAATCAGGTTGGTCTCGGGAGTGCTAATGCGCCAGTCATTGCCCCAGGTCCAGTTCTGCATCGATTGGTCTCCAATGCGGATCACCTCCGCCCCAAAGCCGGGCACTTCCCCTTCAATGCGGCGATAGGTGAAGATCTTGGGAAAATCAAAGCGGGTTTCCTGGTAGCTGTAGTAGGGACCATGTTCAGGTTCGTCGTAAAACTCCGGTTTGTAGGGCACCTGTGGAACTGAGGTGTGCTCCATCACAAAGGTGTAGGTGAACCCCTGGGTGCAGTAAGGATCAATCTCGGGTTTCAAACTTGGCTCCCAGGGGTTGGGGGCATCGGTACCTAAACGATAGGGAACATCCACCAGCGGAAAAAGCTCCCCAGTCTCGGTGGCATCAATGACCATCCAGGGGACCGTCTCTCCTTGCCGTTCTGCTGGGGGCTGAAACAAGATCTGTTGCTTCTGCCAGTCTTCGGAGGGGATAGGGTTGTAAAACTCCTCCAGATAGGTGGACAGAGGTCCCCGTGCTCCACCCTCCAGATCCGGTCGTTGGGGAAGGGTGCGGATCGCCTCGACAGCAGTGACCAGATTCTCTTCAACGGTGACGGACTTGATCACGGTTTCGGTGAACACCTGCAGCTGACCAGATTCAAGATAGGGCTGTAACATCTCCTGCAATACGGCATGGCCCACCTGCGGCGAAAAACAGATCACACTTACCCAGCATTCCCCGGGGTGTCTTGACCCTCGTAAGTCGCACGGATCCGGTCGCGAAATTCGTTATAGCCCGAGGGAAAGATGCGGTTCTCTCTCTGTAAAGGTCGTTCATCCAGAGCCGATACCCCCTGAGCCGTCGCCTGCCCCCCGATCCAATCGGTGATTTCAGTCATACAGACAGACTGACCAAGACGCAGACTATCGTAGGCTGCAGCCACTCCCCCCATTCCTCCTCCGGCTACCAGGATCTCGCAGGAGATCGTGAGATCTTCCGACGTAGATTGGGCCAAAGCAGGCGGCAGACAGACCCCGAGTCCCAGCAATAATACCAGGGATGTCCAGTCAGAGCGTATTTTCATGCAGGTGGTCCTGAATGGCGTAAGGGAATCAAGCCAAGAGTTGAGCCAAAATGCGCCCCTGAATCAGGAGTCAGCGTCGATCCCGTAGGCCTCCAGTGGGGGGCAGGAACACACCAGATGACGATCTCCGTAGACACTATCAATGCGGCTGACGGTGGGCCAGAACTTATGTTCTCGGGTAGCTGCAGTGGGGTAGGCAGCGCGTTCTCGCGAATAGGGACGATCCCACTTCTCCGCCAGAAGCACTTCTGCCGTGTGGGGAGCACCCTTGAGAAGATTCTGGTCACGGTCGGCTTCCCCCAGCTCAATCTCACGGATCTCGGCTCGAATAGCAATCATAGCCTCACAGAAGCGATCCAGCTCTGCCTTGGATTCACTCTCGGTGGGTTCCACCATCATCGTCCCCGCCACTGGCCAGGAAACCGTAGGCGCGTGATAGCCATAATCCATGAGGCGCTTGGCAATATCTTCCACCTCGATCCCCGCTGACTTTTTGAACTGGCGCAGATCCAGAATGCACTCGTGGGCAACAAAACCCTGCTGGCCACGGTAGAGGATCGGGTAATAGGGTTCCAGCCGCTTGGCCATATAGTTAGCATTCAGGATCGCCACCTGGGTTGCCAGAGTCAGGCCTTCGGCCCCCATTAGCTTGATGTAAGCCCAGGAGATGGGCAGGATCGATGCACTCCCCCAGGGGGCTGACGAGATCGCCCCGATCCGCTCTTTGCCCTCCAGCTGCACCACGGAATGCCCCGGCAGAAAAGGCACCAGATGCTCTGCCACTCCGATCGGGCCAACTCCAGGTCCACCGCCACCATGAGGGATACAAAAAGTCTTGTGCAGATTGAGATGGCATACATCCGCTCCCAATTCCGGAGGACGGCACAGCCCCACCTGAGCATTGAGGTTGGCCCCATCCATGTACACCTGACCACCGCAGTCGTGCACGATCTGGCAAATGGTCTGGATTGCTTCCTCAAACACCCCATGGGTTGAGGGATAGGTGACCATCAGAGCCGCCAGTTGATCCCGATGGGCTTTGGCTTTGGCCCGCAGATCCTCCACATCAATGTTGCCGTTCAAGTCGCAGGCTACACCCACCACTTTCATGCCAGCCATCACAGCACTGGCAGGGTTGGTGCCATGCGCAGATTGGGGAATCAGGCAAATGTGTCGGTGGCTTTCACCGCGTTGCTGATGGTACTTACGAATCACCAGCAGACCGGAATATTCTCCCTGGGATCCGGCATTGGGCTGCAGAGAGATAGCTGCAAATCCTGTGATCTCCGCCAGCATGTTCTCCAGTTGCTGAAATAAGCGTTGATAACCCCGCGTCTGCTCCAGAGGGGCAAAGGGATGGATCTGGCTGAAGGCTGGCCAGGTAATCGGCAGCATCTCCACCGTCGCATTCAGCTTCATGGTGCAAGAGCCCAACGGGATCATCGAGGTGGTGAGAGAAAGATCCCGTGACTGCAGCCGTGTCATGTAGCGCAGCAGCTCAGTTTCGGTGTGATAGCTGTTAAAAACGGGATGGGTCAGGTACGGAAGGGTGCGGACCAATGGAGCTCCCAATGGGGGGAGGGGCTCCTGCAGCAGATCCTCTAGGGCAAAGGGCAGAGACGCCGAGGAGGTAAAGAGACTGAGCAGATCGTCCAGCTCCGCTGCGGTGGTTGCTTCGTCCAGCGTGACCCCTACCGTCGTATTATCCAGAACTCGCAGATTGATGTGCTTCGCTTGGGCTCCCTTAAGAATCGTGGCCAGGGGCGTGGAACCAAGCGAGATCCGTAAGGTGTCAAAGACGGGCAGCTGTCCCAGCTCGTACCCCAACCGCTCCAAGCCGCGCGCCAGGATCAGGGTGAGCTGATGCACACGAGTGGCGATTGTTTTCAGCCCCTCGGGTCCGTGATAGACCCCATACATGGAGGAGATCACCGCCAGCAGGACCTGGGCTGTACAGATGTTGCTGGTAGCTTTGTCTCGCCGAATATGTTGTTCACGTGTCTGTAAAGCCAGTCTCAGGGCAGGTTTTCCCTGACTGTCGTGGGAAAGACCCACAATCCGCCCGGGGATCTGGCGCTTGTAAGCCTCCCGTGTTGCAAAGAAAGCCGCATGAGGACCGCCATATCCTAATGGCACCCCAAAGCGCTGGGTATTTCCGATGGCAATATCTGCTCCCCAGGCTCCTGGCGGCTCAAGTAGCACAAGGCTAAGCAGATCTGTTGCCACAGACACCAAAGTCCCCACGGCATGGGCCTGCTCTACCAGATGACGGTAATCGTGGATGCTCCCGTCTGTCGCCGGATAAGCCAGCAGGATCCCAAATACACGTTCGTCAAGAGTAAAGCTTTGGGGATCCGCCACCACCACCTCGATCTCCAGTGGCTGAGCTCGGGTCTGCACCACCTCGATCACCTGGGGATGGCAGTTGGCAGCGACCAGAAAGCGGTGGGCCTGTTTGTGCTTACGCAACCCGTAGCTCATACTCATGGCTTCAGCGGCAGCGGTGGCCTCATCCAGGAGGGAAGCATTGGCAATTTCCAGCCCCGTTAGATCCGTCACCATCGTCTGGAAGTTGAGTAGGGCCTCCAATCGTCCCTGGGCGATCTCCGCCTGGTAGGGGGTGTACTGGGTGTACCAGCCCGGATTTTCCAGAATATTGCGCTGGATCACGGGAGGGGTCAGACAACGGGCATACCCCATCCCGATGAAGGAGCGATACACCTGATTTTGGGATGCGATGTCTTGAATCTGCCGCAGAACTTCGCTTTCTGCCTGACTGGCCTCTAATCTCAGAGATTTTTGGGTGCGAATGGAGGGGGGCAAGGCTTGATCGATCAGCTGCTCCAGAGAACTACACCCGAGGACATGGGCCATAGCCTCAATTTCCACAGAGGTGGGGCCAATGTGGCGGGAGACAAACTGATCGCTCGGCATCAGGGGACTGGCGCTCTGAGCAGATGTGGCGGCAACTGGAGAAATAAAAGTAGCAGTCATGATCGATGCAAATCAGGTGGGAGAACGTTTGTCTATCTGCTAATGGGTCGGCGTAATGCCTTTCTTAACATACATGGCGCAAAGAAACGTAAAGAATGAACCGCTGGCCTGGCCTGACCCTGGATAAGTTATTACAAATTGTTGCGGGTTGTCTCTGCGTTGTCCACTCCGGTTTAATCGTTGAGGTGAAGTTCTCCGCTGCATGTAGCAGGAGGATGTCACTCGTTGGATCACAACGCTCCGAGCTTTATTCGCAAAGCGTTGGGTCGGCGAGGATGCACAGTGATAGGCTCAAGATCAGGGTTGAGCCTTGTCTGTCACAACAGATAATAAGGAAGCTAGTGCGCAGGTACGGAGATTTAAAGACTATGCATCAGGAAGGCAAGCAGGACATGAAGTTGATGGAGATGATCATCAGGGCATTATTCGTCGTGGTGATCGGTCTGCTGATCGGGGTTTGGCCAGCGAGTGGGCAATCAAGTGCCTGGGCATTGATGGGGGAAGGCGTTCAGCCCGTGATGATCGCTTCAGTCGATGGGGTTCCCGTGAAAGAGTTGGAAACCAAGATTGATGTGAACAACACGGTCCTGCGGAACTACCGTCAACTTCCTGGGTTCTATCCCGCACTCGCCCGCATCCTGGTCCAGAATGCCCCCTACGAGTCCCCTGAGAAGATGCTGGAGATCCCGGGGCTTACGGAAAAACAAAAGAATCTGATTCAGGCTAACCTGGACAACTTCGAGACACAGCCCTACCAGGCGGGTGAGTACAATCTGGAAAACCGGATCAACCAGGGCCTCTACGGTTAAACCCATCTTTCTCTCTCCATCCATTGCCTCTGCCAACACACCTGGAACGTTGATTGGGCGAGGCTGAGGCAAGACAATTCCATGCGTGTCTTAATTCTGGGCTACTACGGCTTTGGCAATGCTGGGGATGAGGCCCTGCTGCTGAGTCTGTTGCAGATGTTACCTGCTTCGGCAGCGCCTGTGGTTCTGACTCCTCGCCCCACCATCACGGCCCAGTCGTACTCGGTGCAGGTTTGTCCCCGCTGGCAGCCTCTCACAATTGCTCAACAGTTGCGCAGCGCACAGGTTTTGATCTGGGGTGGAGGGAGCTTACTTCAGGATGCCACCAGCTGGCGTAGCCCGCTCTACTATCTAGGCCTCATGGCAGCTGCTCAACGCCTGAACCTGATCACCCTGGCCTGGGCACAGGGGATCGGGCCTTTACACCGTCCCTGGATTCGCTCCTGGGTTCGGCAGGTGTTGGCTAACTGCACCCAGATCAGTGTTCGAGATGAAAAGTCGGCCTCACTGCTGGATGCATGGCAGATCTCCTACACGCGGGCACCGGATCCGGTCTGGTGTCTCAGCTCTCAGCCTCCTATTCTGTCGGAACCGCCTAAGCATCCGGCCATTGCGGTGATCCTGAGAGCGCA
>JAAUUJ010000012.1 GCA_012030715.1 Synechococcaceae cyanobacterium SM2_3_1
GAATTCAAGCTTTGAGCAGGCAGGTTCCGATCTGGGAGACGGTGACAGGGTTGCGGTAGGGTTCCAGCAGGCATGGAGTCTGAGCCATCCGGCCTAATAATCCCAGAGGACTCGGATCTTGTTGAGGGTTGGGTTGAAAATAGAGATCAATGGAGCGGGGTTCATCACTGACTTCACGGCTGATTTCAACATCGCCCCAGGGCGAGAGGACCTCACTGAGGAGACTTTTAGCAAATTGGTCATGGGGTTGACGGGTCACATGCGTTGCAAAAGCAAACTTTGCGGGACGGGCGAACCACTGGGGCGGATTTCGGCAGACAGCAGCGTTCCCACTTCTTCTACTAGGCTTTTGGGATCCACGGGTTTATTAAAGTAAGTGGTGGCCCCCAGGCTGAGGGCTTTTTCTCGGTGGCGTTCCCCGGTGCGAGAGGTAAGAAAAGCAACAGGTAACGCAAACCACTCAGAATGAGCACGAATCGTTTGCAGCAGCTCAAAGCCTGTAAGACGGGGCATCTCAATATCACTGAGCACTAGATCCACCGCCCCCTGTCGCTGTCGCAGTTCATCTAGAGCCTCCTGACCGTCGCGGCAAGCAATGGTGGTATAACCAGCTTCCTCCAGAATTCTTTCCAGGGCTCTGCGGGTGGCGACAGAATCTTCAGCAATTAAGATCGTGCGGCGGCTAGGCAGCATACCTCTGGACGTGGAGGGTTTGGAGCTGTCAAGCAGAAAGCCAAAGTGGAAAGGTAGGACAACCGGCACCACATCCCCCGTTCCCAAAATCGTACACCCAGCCACATAGGGCGGCACTGAAATGGTCTCATCAAATGGTTTCAGGATCAGTTGTCGCTCTCCGATCAGGGTATCGATGGAAACCGCGACAGGTGTTTCTGCACTATTGACAACGATCACGACCCTGGGTTGCCGGAGTTCGGTGTAGGTATCTGCGTAGGGGAGTAATCTGGCCAGGGGCAGGAGAGGAATGCGGCGATGACGCCATTCAAACTGCTGGGGTGCGTGGGAAGCCTCCTGGGGCTGCAGTTGCTCAGCGATCTCACGATAGGGAAAAATCTCCAGCACACTGGTTGCGGGGAGGGCAATCAGGTGCCGTTGCGACTGGCAGAGCATCAGAGGTAGCAGGTTGAGGCCTAAAGGCAGGCGAACCGTGAAAGTGGTACTCTGACCTGGCTGCGAATCCACCTGTAAGGATCCCCGCAGTTGGGTTACCTGGCGATTGACGACATCCAGACCCACCCCTCGTCCAGAGATCTCACTTACCTGGGTTGCCGTGGAAAAACCAGATTGAAAAATAAATCCCAGGATCTGTTCCCGTCGCAGCTGACTCATGGAGATGGAAGCAGAGCAGAGACCTGCCGCCACTGCCTTGTGATAGACCCGCTCCAGATCAATGCCACGGCCATCATCACGGAAAGTGATCACCACCTGATTCCCCTCCAGTTCTGCTTTCAGGAGGATCTGGGCCGTGGGGGGTTTATCCAGTCGTTTGCGCTCTTCGGGCGGCTCGATCCCATGATCCAGGGCGTTATTTAGCAAATGGGTGAGCGGGGTTTGCAACTGTTCCAGGATCACCTGGTCCACCAGGGTGTCTCCCCCTTCAATCTCCAACCCTGTCTGCTTACCAAAGCGCTGGGCCAACCGCTGCACCTGGAGTAAGAACCGCTGCGCCAGCGTCTGGAATGGGATGAGTCGGGAGCGGGTGACGTTATTGTACAGAGAATCTAGCTCTTGGCGCCCCAGTTCCAGATCTTCCGTCAATTCTCGCGTCACCAGGTCTACGTCTGCACGGGTTTCTTGAATGCGGGTGATCAGTTCCTCAAAGTTTTGCAGGCTGGTGTGTAGAGCCGTGTAGCGATCCAGTTCTAGGGGATCAAAGTCGGCTTCAGAGGGGGCCGAGCCATCCTCAGCCGTCGGTTGTGTGGAAAACTGATCGTAGAGGAGCTGTACCTGATCCCGCAGAGGTTGAAACTGCAAGGATAGCCGCTGTAACTCCTGGCTGGACTGACGTAACTGTTGTTGCTGCAGGGAAAACCGCTCAAAGCGGACAATTAACTCTCCCACCTGATCCGCCATGCTATCCACACGACTGAGGGGAATCCGCACATGGGGAATCTGAGTGCGCAGAGAACCACTGGTTGGACCGGGCTCAGTCACCCCCTCCCCAGTTTCCGGATCAGGACTAACAGAGACCTCGGGCTGGGAGTCCACCTGAATCTCGAGGTGAGATTCTCCGGATCTGGATTCCTCTCCTCCCTCTAGAAACAGCTGTCGTTGCTGACGAATGTGCTGGATGACCTCCAGGGCCAGATCGGTCAGAGGCTGTTGCGGAGTACGAGTTTCCAGAAGCAATCCCAGCGCATTGGCCGATGCCTGCAACCAGGGGAGAGCAAGGGTTTCCCCCAGGAGGGAACATTCCTCCACCAATGTCTCCAGAGTCGAGACCTGTTGGTCCCGAGAATGCTTTTGCAAACTGGTCGTTGCCCGCTGTAGGCAATCCTCCAGATCGATAGAGAGAGCAGAGCGGACCATGGCTGCAGGAGCCTTGAAGGCGGTGGTCTCCCTCTGCAAGTTCGGGTCTGCGGTAACCACTTTTGGGTGAGTCAAAACCTCTTGTAAATCCCGAAGTAACTGGCGATCCACTGCCGGATTGGTCTCACCCGCTGCCTGGTCAAGCACCAGCTCAATTTCTGCTAATCCCTGCTGGATCAGTTGCCATGCCTGGGTCTGACCGGAGGGACTCAGTAACTTATCGCGGTAGGCCTGGAGAACATCCTCCAGTTTGTGGGCCAGCTCACTGAGATGGGGCATTTGGGCCAACCCTGCTCCTCCTTTCAGGGAATGGGCCGCCCGTAAAACCAGGGGATAGTCGATCGCCACCTCGGTCTGCAGCTGTTCCTGTAAGGTGGCCAGATAGCCAGGTGCATCTTCTTCCAGAAAACACTGACGTGCTTCTTGGGCAATAGACTGCAGCAACTCGGGATCGATGTGAATGCTCATAGGTTCAGGAGGTTAGATCAAGGCGGAACCGGGACATGGAAGACTGTAAAGCTTCTACCTCCGTGGTGAGCTGTTGCAGGGTAGCCGCGACGGTCTGGGCCGATTCCGCAGTGTGCTGAGCCGTTTTTACCACCTGATGCATGGTTTGGTTGACCTGCTGTGAGGTGGTGATCTGGGCAGTGGTACTGCTGGAGATCGTTCTCAGGTACTGATCGATCTGCTGACTGACAGAGGCTAGATCGCGAAGGATTGTCCGCACCTGACTCACCAGCAGCGTTCCCGTGCTCACTTCCTGGGTGCTCTCCACCATGGCCTGTTGGACCTCAAGGGTTTCTCGCTGAATGGTGGCCACCAGTTGCTCAATCGATTTAGTGGCTTCGGAAACCTGTTGTGCCAGTCGTCGGACTTCATCTGCCACCACCCGGAAACCCTGTCCCTGTTGCCCTGCCCGCATAGCTTCTACTGAGGCGTTAAAGGCCAGCAGGTGCGTTTTCTCAGAGATGTTAGAGATCACGGTAGCGATCTTGGCGATCTCCTGGGATGAACGGGTGAGACGCTCAATCTTCGTCGCGGTGTCCTCGACTGCTGACCGGATCTTGTCCATACTGCTCACCGTTCGTTCAATGGACCGATCCCCTTCCTGGGCATCGAACGCAGCCTGCTGGGCAATGGTGGCTGCCTCCTGTGCCGACTGAGCCACATTCTGGATCGAGCTGTCCACCTTATCGACCGCCGCCAGGGCCATGGTGACCTCCTCCGACTGATCCAGAGCAGTACTGGACAACTGCTGTACCGAACCGGCACCCGACTGAGCCAGGGAGTTCACCTGAATCGCCACCCCCCTGACCTGCAAGAGAAGTTGGCGCAGAGACACCATCGTGGCATTGAAGGCATCGGCAATCGATCCGACTGCTCCTTGTGAGAAAGGGGCATAGACCGTCATATTCCCTTCGCGGGCTTCCTCGATCTTGAGCAACAGGTTGATTACCCCTTCCTGCAAATCCTCTTTGGCCCGCCGTTGCGCTTCCGCCTCCTGTCCCTGTTCTTCCTCCTTGCGCCGCAGCTCTTCCAGACTGGTCTCAATTGCCCTACCATCTTGTTCATCTCAATGGCCAGGGTTCCGATCTCATCCTGCCGATCCCCCAGATCAACGCGGACTCCGGTTTGACCGGCTGCCACCCGTTGAGCAAAGAGGGCCAGATCGCGGATCGGACGAGAAAGCGTGTCTGCCACAATGCTGGCCACAACTAAGGTCACTCCAATCAGGGCAAAGCCCAAGATCCCGTTGAAGGCGATCTGCTGGAGAAAGCGCTGATTTAAGAGAGTTTGCGGCTCCCCAATGGCCACCATGCCCACCGGCTCCCCTTCTCCCCCTGTCATGGGTTCGGGATAGGCGTAGAGAGGGCTATAGCTGATTAAGTACTGTTCGCCACCTATCTCTGCAAAATCGATATAGTTCTCTTGGTTTTCTTCAAGCACGGCTGTGCGTACATCTGCGGGGACAGAAACCCCCAGGGCGCGGATCTCGCCGTTCTCTGCCGCAGCCGTGGTCGCAATCACCCGCTCACGATCATAAATCGAGACAATCGGACTCTCGAAGACGCTGGCAAACTGATCGGTAATGGCAAAGTTGTTGTTAAGCAGGCTCCCAATCACCACAGCACCCACCACCTCTCCCTGCAGCTGAACTGGATAAACCCCCATGCTGATTAATCCGGTCAACTCCTGGGGAGTTTCTGTGGCAGCAGATGCGGGACTGGGGATCTGCGCTGCGGTTAGCAGACCTAATTTTTCTAGCGTACCCGGAGAAAGTTCATCCAATCCCAATAGCGGCTCAGCTGTTGTAATCGCATCCTGCACCATTGCAATCTCTGCAAGCGATTGGCTCGGAGGCAACACCAGACTTTCCAGGGCAAAGGTGATCTCCTCCCCCGGCAACTGGGTGGCATCATCTGCGAACAGGTTGATCGAATCGACGACCGTGACCCCATCTGCATTGACCAGCAAACGAAAATGCTTGGTGATCTCGGGGTAGATCAGGTCAAAGGCTCCGAAAGAATCCTCCAATAAATTTTCCAGAACCTGACGGTTATTCTCCACCGCAGCTGGATCGCTGAGATTAATCTGATTGCTCTCCAGAAATAGGCGGATGGCGTCGGCTTGTGTGAGGGCATCATCGGCATTGAAGACAATGTATTCTTCCACCAATGCAGCTTTGGTTTGAGAAATGGTGTCCTCAAACTGCTCCTGAACACTGCGCTGTGAAAACACAATGTTGATCGTGGTTAAGAGCAGGATAGGAACAGAAGCCACCCCCGCCAATAGCAAGGTTTGCTTGGTCCGTAGATCCAAACGTTCCCAAAATCCGGAGTTGGGACTTTGGCTAATCAGCAGTTTTTGGGCGGGAGCTGTAGACTCAGTATCATCAGGAGCAGGTGCCGAAGTTGAGATCTCTTCATTGAGAGCTGCTTCGATGCGGGCAGGCAGATCTTCTAAAGCTTTGCGGGCAATCATGCCATAACTACCCGTCGGATCCCTCTCCACCACATGTTCGTAGAGACGCCTGGCTGTGGCATAATCTTCTGATTGCTCAGCGGCATTGGCCATCATGATGGTATCCATCAAGCTGGTGACAGATCCACTACCCCCAGTCGCTGAAGTGGTCTCTTCATCCGATGTAATATTAGGATCCTGGAGCGAGTGATCAAGCATGATGGAGATCCTGAGATTGGCTGATGGAACCCAGTTAGCACCCACCACTCCTTGGTAAGGAAGCAGTTCGCCGACGCAAGAAGATTGCTACGTAAGCATTGATTAAAATTACTACAACTATATCGCCTCTAATCCATAAATCAAGGTAGCCAAGCTTACATCAGATGTTGTGAGGCATACATAATTTTCAATCCCCAAGATGTTTGGAGACTAACTCCAGTAACTCCTTGGGCGCATAGGGTTTGGTGATATAGGCTGTTCCCCCCTGACGGAGTGCCCAAAAACGATCAAACTGCTCTTTCTTAGAGCTACAAAAAATAATCGGGATCTCTGCCAGTTCTGGCTGGGCACGAATAGTACGGCAAAGCTCCAGGCCACTCTGTCCTGGCATGACAATATCCAACAGAATCAGATCTGGGGGAGGATTGCTTTGCAGCCATTCCCAGGCATCTTCGGCATTATCTGCTGCCTGTACCGTAAACCCGGCTCGGGTCAAAAGCCCCACAGCTACCTGCAGTTCTACCTGCCCATCTTCCACCACCAGAATTTGCTTCATATGCCACCAGCACAGGCATTTTATACGTCTATTAAGATACAGCTTTTTGATTTAGCCAGGGGAATTCTCGTTACATTCTCGATCTGTAAAGCGTTTCTCTGAAAAATGGTGCTCTCGACGCGCAGATTGGAAAGCCAAAAAAAGCTGGCCCTTGATGCTACAGGTCAGCCCTTAGTCTTGAATCTAAGGTCTGAGATCAGCCTTCAGGCTTCTGGAAATGGAAAAATCCCCAGGCCAGGTAGCCTTTCTCTCCCCCTTCGATCCAGTGACCCAGCCCTTTCTTCATTCGCTCCTGATAGGCATCCGAAACCAGACCCTGGATCTCTGCCGCGCGAGCCGTTGTTTCCTGGAGAACCCGTCGATAGTGCCGAACCAGTTGGTGGGTGTTGTCCTGGAATTCCAGGGGTTGTAACCCGACGTCGGTGGCAGCCTGTTCATAAAACTGCGGGGATCCTAGGCTACCCAGATGAATACGATCAAGAATCGGTTGCAGCACCCCCTCCGGACAGGTATTGGCCTGCATAGGATCGGTGAAGACAAAATGGCCACCTGGGCGCAGGACCCTGGCCACTTCCTGGAGAACCCCCTGGCGATTGCTGCTGTGCAGAATGGCATCCTGGGACCAGACCACATCAAAGGATGGATCGGGAAAAGGAAGCTGCTCAAAGCTGCCATCCATCACCTCAACCAAGCTGTCAAGTCCCGCTGCAGCGGAGAGGGAACGATTGCGCTCATTCTCCACCTCACTCAGGTTGAGGGCGGTGACATGACAACCATAAGACTTGGCCAGATGCCGGGCAGCTCCTCCATAGCCAGCCCCAATATCCAGGATCCGCGTCTGGGGTGAGAGGGGAGGCAGGAGTGAGATCAGGTGCTCGACGGTGCGACGACTGGCTGCTGCAATCGATTCAGATGCAGAGTCGGTCTTGTAGAGGCCGATGTGGATATCCTCTCCCCCCCAAATTGTGAAGTAGAAGTTGTCCGCATCGGAGCTGTTGTAGTAGTCACGAGCAGTGCTAACTGCCCCAGTGTAAGCGGGTGATGTCATGAAATGTGCCTCGGTTACTTCTCTCAAACAGCTGTGCTGGGTTCGTCGTACTGTTTCTCAGCAACATGGATGAAGAAGTCTGGGGTCTCTTCGCGGTAGGTTTCCTGGAAATCGCCATAGGTCTCAATTCTCTGGAAGCCCACCTCGAACATAAGGCGACGCAGATAGTTTTTGCGCAGAGGGAACATGTTCAGGTGGAAGGTGGATCCATCAGGAAAACGGTAGCCAAATCGAGCCAGGCCTTCGTCCACATGTTCGGGCTCCACTGTGACATTCTCGCCGCAGTAGTAGTAGATATGTTTGCTGGAATAGCCGTGATCCAGAATCGTGTCATAGTTGCGCTGATCGATGATCAACACCCCATCATGCTTGAGGGTGGCATAAAACTCTGCTAGGGCCTTGCGGCGATCCCGTTCCGCAAATAGGTGGGTAAACGAATTGCCCAGGCAAATCACGGCATCAAACTCCCCATGTACATCTTTGTTGAGCCAGCGCCAGTCGGCTTGCACCGTCCGCATGATGTGGCCATGCTTGCGGGCATTGAGAAAGGCTTTGGTCAGCATTTCTGGCGAGCCATCCGCACTGACAACATCAAACCCAGCATCTAGCAATCGCACTGAGTGAAATCCGGTCCCGGCAGCCACATCCAAAATGCGCTGGGCCCCGCGCTCCTTGAGAATGCGGATGAAGAAGTCTCCTTCACTGCTAGCCCGCTGCTCCCAGTCAATCAACTGATCCCATTTTCAACGAAGCTCTGAACATACTCAAACTGGTAGTGGTCAGTGTCACGGATGGCAACCGGATTACTACCAAATGATTGAATTGTTGTGGAATGAACCATGATCTCTCCTTGTCAAGGTAAAAACGGAAACTTAGGATCTGACACACGAAGTGTTGGAGGTCCCAAAAAGGTCTAGGAGTGGTTGCATTTGTCTGGGGAACCAACGGCATATTGATCCCATCAGCAAGCAGACCGAGCCTAGAAAATAGATGCTGGAGCTGCAGATACCGGAGCAAAGAAAAAGCCCACAGGTGCTTCCACTTCAACCCCTGAGATTTTGATGGTTAAAGAATGCCTTCAGCGACGAGGAAAAGTGTATGGGAAGAAAACACAGGGGTAAGAGATAAATGCTTGCGGCCTGTGCTAATGGTGAAAAAATAAAGGGTTTAACCTAAAGTAAAAAATAGATAAAGACATGATTGTCACCATGAATATCTCGGCAGCGGATGCGCTATTTTTCTGTCAGCTATACTGACAATTTTACTTTTTTACCAGCAGTAGCGAACCCATAGTGCACCATAACAGAATGCATCACTAACATCAAGACTAAATCAATTAGGTGTAGTTTCTCTAGATCAACCCACTCAAATAGAATCGGCGTTAAAGCATCCAGATCCAGGCCTGAGTCCTTGAATAAGCTGGGAAATCCTGGATCTCAGGTATGGTCTAGAATTGATTTGCTTGTGTTTGAGGCCACAGCCCGATGTCCTTTCCAGATTCTTCAACAACCCTGAACCCTGACTATCGTCTACCCCTGGTCCTGATCCTGCTGGCTTTACCCCTAGGGTTTCTCTCCTTCTGGCTTACCGCTGGGGTCGCACTCTTTGGCCTCTTTCTGGCCATACAGGCAGCAACTTTACGCCTTGTCTTCACGGCATCTGCCCTGGACATCTACCGCAGTGAAGAGCAGATCCGGCATTTCCCTTACGAAACGTGGTTGCACTGGCAGATCTACCTACCGGCACTTCCCATCCTGTTTTATTTTCGGGAAACCCGCAGTATTCACTTTCTGCCGATTATCTTTGCTCCCGATCAGCTGCAGCAGTGCTTGTGGGCTTATGTGGGGGATCCTGGGGATCTGAACCTGAAAAATGGCGTTGAATCAGATCCGGAACCTGAGCAGGGTTAATCTGGCAGTAACGGGCCTTGTCCGGCATCACCACAAGATTGGGCCCTGCCTTGCAATTTTTCATGCATCCGGTCACCTTCAGACGGACAGTGTCTGCCTCGGGATGATCCGCCAGCGCCTGCTCAAACGCCTCCAGCACCCGATCGCTGCCACGGCGGCGACAGTCAGACTTGCCACAGATCTGGACAGATCTCAGTCTCGGTTTGGGGGGTGACTGAGGTGGCTCCTGTAGAGAACCTCCCTCCTGCAGAATTCTGACCCGCTCGGCAATCGTTTTCTCTTCTTTACCAGGCTTGAGCTTCGTGATCCCCTGCACCTCTAGAGACTGACCCGCTCGTAGGTAGGGCCCAACCACCCGTCGCAAGGGCTTATCTAGCTTGATCCGCAGCTCCCCCTCATCAGTCAACAGGATCATGGTCTTCAATTTGCCTTTGGGATGAGGTTCAAATCCCTGAAAGCATCCTTGTAGTGAGAAGGGCTGGTACATCGTTTCTGGGGAGAATGAGGGACAAGGAGGTTAATAGCGACTAGCGAGTCGGGCCTGCAGCTGTTGCCACAATTGGGACGGAACTTCTGTAGGACACTCTAACTGGCGAATGCGGCCACTGTCCCGGTGCAGATAATGAATCGCAACCTTAGCGCTTGGATCCAAAATACTGTGACGGGCCTGAGGTTGCTCCTGAGCTGCCCCCAGGTAGACATCTCGCCAGGTTTTGCCCTGCTGGTGCTGGATCCGCAGGTGATCAGATTCAGGCACGTTCATCAGTTGAAAGCCGCCAACAGTGGTCCAGCCAAGACACCAGTTGGGCGCGAGTGGCCCTAAACTGAAGACCCACGCTCCAAAGTTGAATTGCTGCTCTACCATCTCTGATCTCCACATGCAAATGACCATCTGTACTGCAATGGGCTGGAATCGCTAGCTCCTGCAAACGATGTTGCATCTGGAAGCGCAGCCAGCGGGGAATCGCTACGGTGGTTGGAAACAGGGGTGCAGGTATTTCCATCATGTTTATCCAGGAACCAGTCCAAGGGTGAGGCTGTCCTTGGCTAGGAAATGATCCAGGTGATAGGCCCGCTCCTCCGTCTGCTGAAGAATCTGCTCATACAGATAGCGGCTGACTCGATCCCCTAAACTTTCTGCCTGGGAGGCCTGGGAGCGCAGCAGGGAGATCAGGGCCTGTTCCGCAGTTAGATCATGGCCAAGCATCGTGCGGGCGTTAAACGCTCCATCTTCCTCCTGCTGAAAACAGGACATTTCCGCCAGCTTAGTTAAGGTGGCTACAGGCACTCCCCCCAAACCGTTCAGCCGCTCTCCTAGATCATGAATGTGGGACTGCACCTGCTGATAATGCATCTGAAAGAATTCATGCAGCTGGTAAAACTCAGTGCCCTGCACCACAAAGTGATGCTTCTGGTACTGCAGCCCCAAGGCCTGAAAACTAGCCAGAGCGGCATTCATCCCCTCACATACGGGTACAGCGATCTCCTGGCCCAATAGGACAGGGTTCTCAGACACCTGCAGGGTTTGCTGCAATCTTTGCGATTCGGTCATATAATCCGCCAGCCTATTGATATTTATTGTCAGGAAGTCAGCTTTCATGACGTTAACAGATCTGGTACTCAGATGCAAACACTTCTCAAAAGTAAAGACTTGTTGATAATAATCAGCGTTATTTAAGGCGGGTCCTGCAGCTTCAGGCCCTCGGCCCGGGGAAATCAAGGCTAGAGTGAAGATGTGTAACAGAATGCCACTGCGACAGCTTGAGCGGGATCATGACCATTGCCAAAGTCCTTTATGTTCGCCTGCCTTGTAACCCGATCTTTCCCATTGGGGTGGTTTATCTGGCGGATCATGTGAATAAGCTGTTTCCCCAGGTGCAACAACGCATCTTTGATATGGGCACAGTACCGCCGTTGGATGTGAGGCAGCGAATGCTGGCAGAGATTGATGCTTTTCAGCCAGATCTGCTTGTGTTTTCTTGGCGAGATATTCAGGTGTATGCCCCAGTGAATGGTCGGGCTGGCAACCTGCTACAACATTCTTTTGAGTTTCTCTACGCCCGCAATCCGCTGCGGCGCCTGCGGGGATCGTTGAATAGCCTGCGGCTTGTCCTCTCTTATTACGGGGAGCTCTGGCGCAACACCAATCTGGTAAAACAGGGACTGGCTCGGGCCCGTCGTTACCACCCAGAGGTGAAAGTGGTGCTGGGGGGTGGGGCGGTCAGCGTATTTTATGAGCAAATGGCCTCCTACTTACCCACAGGAACGATCGTGTCAGTTGGGGAAGGGGAAGCCCTGCTGGAGAAGATCTTGCAGGATCAGAGTCTGGCCGCTGAGCGCTGTTATGTGGTTGGGGAAACAGCCCCCCGCTCCGGCCTGATCCATGAGCCCCCCGCGCCTCTGCAAAAGACCGCCTGCAACTACGACTACATTGCTCAGATCTGGCCAGAGTGGGAATTCTACCTGGAGGGGGGCGATTTTTACATCGGGGTTCAAACTAAGCGAGGCTGTCCCCACAACTGTTGCTACTGCATCTATACCGTGATCGAAGGCAAGCAGGTGCGGATCAATCCTGCCGATGGAGTGGTGCAGGAAATGCAGCAACTGTATGACCGCGGGGTGCGCAACTTCTGGTTTACAGATGCCCAATTTATTCCGGCCCGGCGTTACATCGATGACGTGGTGGAACTGCTGCAAAAGATCCTGGATGCAGGCATGACAGATATTCATTGGGCTGCCTACATTCGGGCGGATAATCTCACCCCCAAGCTGGCGGATCTGATGGTGAAGACCGGGATGAATTATTTTGAAATTGGCATCACTAGCGGATCCCAGGAGCTGGTGCGCAAGATGCGGATGGGCTATAACCTGCGCACGGTTCTGGAAAGTTGTCGCTATCTCAAGAATGCTGGGTTTCAGGATCTGGTCTCTGTCAATTACTCCTTCAATGTGATTGATGAGCGCCCGGAAACCATCCGCCAGACCCTGCGCTACCATCGTGAGCTGGAGGCCATCTTTGGCCGCGAGAAGGTGGAGCCCGCGATCTTCTTCATCGGGTTGCAACCCCATACCCATCTGGAGGACTATGCCCTGAAGCACGAGATTGTGCAACCCGGCTGGGATCCTCTGGCCATGACGCCCTGGAATGCCCGCAAGCTGCTCTGGAATCCGGAACCGATGGGCAGTTTCTTTGGCGAGGTGTGTCTGCAAGCCTGGGATCAAAATCCCCATGACTTTGGCCGCGAAGTGCTGGATATTCTCGAGCAACGTTGGGGACAGGCGGAATTGGAGGAGGCCCTTTCGGCTCCCTTGGCGGGAGT
This sequence comes from Synechococcaceae cyanobacterium SM2_3_1, assembly GCA_012030715.1. GTDB lineage: Bacteria > Cyanobacteriota > Cyanobacteriia > Thermostichales > Thermostichaceae > JAAUUJ01. The sequence continues at coordinate 12,562 of JAAUUJ010000012.1, forward strand.
GTATGTGTCTTGAGGATCGCGGTTAATTCGTCATTGATGCGGGGGAAGAACGCTTCTGACATAGGATGAGGAGGGCTGCCGCGCAGCCACGCTGTTCGTGAAAAGGAGCGCACCGTGGTCAGTGCACGCATTCTCTTTGCCTCTGCCGAAGCCGATCCTCTGGCCAAAGTGGGAGGGATGGCGGATGTGGTGGGCACCTTGCCGGTGATCTTGAAACAGTTGGGCCATGACATTCGTCTGATCATGCCCTTCTACGGCACCCTGGTGGATCGATTTCCCGATTTGATGACCCCCATCTATACCGCCTCGGTCATGTACCAGAGGGTGGAGGTCTATGCCGCAACCCTTCCCAACACTGATATTCCTGTGTATTTGGTGTCGCACCTGGCGTTTACCCCCAAGCGGGTGTATGGGGGAGAAGATGAGTACTGGCGCTTTGTTCTTTTCGCCAACGCAGTGGCCATGTTTGCCTGGCATCACTGGAAACCCAATATTATCCACTGCCACGACTGGCACACTGGCCTGATCCCCGCCTGGATGGATCAATCTCAGGATATTGGCACGGTCTTTACGATCCACAACCTGGCCTATCAGGGGCCCTGGCGACAGCAGATTGAAGCCATGACCTGGCTACCCGATACTTTTCAAGCCAGCAATGCCATGGCTGCGGGGATCACCTACGCCGATCAGGTGAATACCGTTTCCCCCACCTACGCAAACGAGATTCGCACCCCCGTGCATGGAGAAGGGTTGGAGGGGCTTCTGGCCTGGAAGGGCAAGCGAGTCCGGGGGATTCTCAATGGTATTGATCCCGCCCGGTTTGATCCGGCTACCGATCCGGCCCTCAAGCATCCCTTTTCAGCGAACACCCTCGAAAAGCGCATAGCCAATAAAACTGAGCTGCAGCAAGAGTCTGGTCTGCCGACAGAACCCGACGTGTTCTTGCTGAGCATGGTATCGCGGCTGGTGGAACAGAAAGGGATTGATCTGCTGTTACAAAGTGTGGTGCAATTTCTCAACTACAGCGATGGGCAGCTGGTGATCCTGGGCAGTGGAGATCCCCAATATGAGCAGCAATTGCGCGAGTTGCAACAGGGCTTTTCGGGTCGAGTTGCTTTTCAGCAGAAATTTGATGTCACACTGGCCCAGCGGATCTATGGGGGTGCGGATGCCTTTCTCATGCCCAGTCGTTTTGAGCCCTGTGGAATCAGCCAGATGATCGCGCTTCGCTATGGCTGTGTGCCGATTGTGCGCCGCACCGGAGGACTGGTGGATACGGTGGCCCATCACTATCCAGCAAAGGGAACGGGGACAGGCTACTGTTTTGATCGCTATGAGCCCCTCGATCTCTATACCTGTATGGTCAGGGCCTGGGAAGGATATCAGTACAAAGAAAGCTGGCGGCAGCTGCAATTGCGGGGCATGGCGGTGGATCACAGCTGGCGGCGATCGGCTCTGGACTACATTCGCATGTATGAAGAGATCATGCAGGTGCCTCTAGATCCCCACACCACCTTGAAGCAAAGCGACACCCCCAGCCAGACTGGATCCACCCTGAACCATTAACGGTTGTGCAGCCAGAACTCCAGTTCTCGCCGGATCATTTCTCGCTCGGCAACGGTTGAGGCTAAGCGGAGCTGATGCTGAAGTTCGGTAATCACATGCTGGCGCTGAGAAGTCTGCATTTCTGTATGTCCTTTTACAGAATTAATCTACTAGATCATGCTAACGAGACTCCTGAAGAGTTGTCGAGATACCCTAGGATACAGTTTTGCGAAAATTAATGTTTCTGTATTCAGATTTACAGACAATTGCTTATCTTCATGGATGTGAGTGGTGATGTCCAGTCAGGGTGGGCTCAAAAGGTAGGTGGGTGATGGCAAAGGGAATCTGGGCCAGACTTAACCAGGCTTGCAGCGGCTCATCCACCAGAGCCATCAGGGATCCGGACTCCGTCAGCTGGATCGGTCGGTGCCAGTTTCCCAGTTGGTGGGCCACTCGACAGAGCTGAGCGATGGGAATGCCGGAGATCAGGACCACGGGCTCCAACTCCGCCACGACTTTGATCAAGCCTTCCTGATCCTGATAAAGGACATCCCCCTGCCGCAATGACCTACCCCGAGGAAGCGCCAGGAGAACCTCAGTGCCCCGGTCCGTATGCACCCTTTGCCGCACCCGCTGCCGATCCGCCCAGGAAAGGGTGACCGTCTCCTGCCACGGAATAGATAGATCAGGAGCGGAGACTAAAGCATGGACCTGAACCCTTGATGGTATAGACATAGACTAGAGGCTTTCCAGGTAATCACTCAGATCCTCTAGCAGGCGGGGCAGCTCTACTTCTGTAGAAACCCGCATTACGTCAGTTTTCACTGTAAACAGGACTTTAGCCGCATGGGGAGCAGGCCAGATGTTGGGGTTGCAGAAAAGATTGAGCAGCAGACCCTCCTGTTGCAGGTTCACATCCACCGAGGGTTGAGGGGTCTTCTTGCCCTGAGTTCCTGCTCCCTGCAGGCGTTCCATGATCTGGCGCAGGGCATCGTTGAGGGCATGGGCACCAGCGGCAGCAAGCGGAAAACTGACGGATCCAGTTGCAATGTTCAGGACAAACTGAGGAGAATAGAGACTCATAGCCAATTTTAATGGGGTTTATCCACGGACCTTACCGCATTCTGCATACTGCCCAGGTGTTGCCCGAGATTTCTTTATGGACAATAACAGCTTATTACGACAACTACTGCTCATGGGAGTTGGCACTACAACTCTGGTGGTGGAACAACTCAAAAAGGCGGCTGATGATCTGGTTCAAAGCGGCAAGATGGATCAAGATCAGGCCAACGATGTGGTGAACTCGCTGCTCAATCAGGTGAAGACCGAACAGGGCAACTTCGAGGGATATATGCATCGACAGATTCGCAACATTCTCCTCGATCTGGGGGTACCGCGCCAGGCCGAGATGGACGAGTTACGAGGCCGCCTGGATCGACTGGAACGGCAGATTCGACAACTGGAGAATCATGTTTACCGCAATCGTTAAACCCGAATCAGCAGATCATTCGGTTTGCTGAGCAAGATTTACAAATTGTAAAACATCACAGGATCAGACATAATTGAGTCACTCCTCCCTGGCTGATTTATGTCTGCTGCAGCCCTCTCCCCCACCATCCTGCTTGTGGATGGGTACAATGTGATTGGGGCCTGGTCACACCTGCAGGAGCTTGCGCTGCAAGCCCAGATGGATCTAGCGCGGTTGCAGCTGGTGGAATCGCTGGCCAGTTACACCGCCTTCCGCAATTACCAGACCACAGTGGTGTTTGATGCCTATGGACAGGCGACACCGGTTACCCAGGAGTGCTCTCCTTCAGGCATCCAGATCGTTTACACCAGCTACGGAGAAACAGCCGATACCTGGATTGAACGCTGGTGTGCCCAGGGGTCTCGTCCGGCCCGTCGGGTGAGGGTGGCCACCTCTGATCGTGTACAACAACTGGTGGTGGGAGGATATGGAGCAGAATGGCTCTCAGCTCAGCAATTGCTGGAGGAAGTTACCACCACGGCCCGAGACATTCGTCGCACCCGTCCTCGCCAACAGCGCCCGATCCCACGCGGCATTCATGGCTATCTGGACAGCAGCACCCTGAATCGCCTGGCCCAATGGCGGATCACCGGACAGGATCCCAGGCAGATCCCCTGATTGAAGCAGGATCAACCTTAAGAAAGATAATAGTCAGCACCTTTATTCACAAACTGCAGTGTAAAGGCTTGTGTATAGTCCACATCGGCTTCCACAATCCCTGCCGCCACCAGACTTTCAAATAGATCCTGCCAGCGGTCTGTATTCATGCTTCCGATCCCCTGGGCCTCGGCATCACCAGAAACGACAATGCCATACTCCTGCATCTTGGCTAGGCCGTTAGCCAGCTTGTCATCCGTCATTTCTGGATTGTCCTGCTTGATCAACTGGTTGCCGGGGCCTGGATCCTGGAAATAGTCATACCAGCCTTTGATCGAGGCATCCACAAACCGCTGGACCTGATCGGGATCCTGCTGCACACGCTCCTGCAGGGTCTCAATGGTGGTGGCATAGGGGGTATAGCCAAAATCTGCCAGCAGCAACACCACGGGCTCAAACCCAGCTTCCTTTTGAATCGAAAAGGGCTCCGAGGTCAAGTAACCCTGCTGTACTGCCTGTTTGTCCTGAAGGAAGGGGCCCATATTAAAGTTGTAGGGTCGGACCTGATCATCACTGAGACCAAACTTAGCCTTGAGAAAGGGCCAGTAGGTCTTTTGCGCTCCCGCTGAGATCAAGATCGGTCGATCAGTGAGATCTGCTGGCGATTCTACCCCCGTGCCGGGATGGGCAATCAGGACCTGGGGATCCTTCTGGAAAATTGCAGCCACGGTGATTTTGGGTAGTCCTACCTGTATCGCCTGAATCGCATCGGCGGCGGATCCCATGAAAAAATCAATCGCTCGACCCACCAGCAACTGGGTGCCGTTGATCTGGGGGCCACCCATTTTGATCGTGACCTGCAGTCCGTGATCTTGGTAAATTCCCCTGGCGACCGCCTGATAAAATCCACCATGCTCTGCCTGAGCAAACCAGTTGGTGCCAAAGGTAAGGGATGTCATCTCATTTTGTACCAATAAGGTAGGGCCCCGCCGCTGCAGGGACTGCGCCTGACCTGCCCAGCTGATGAAACTGGCTCCCAGTGTGAGGGCTCCCGACTGTAAGAGCTGGCGGCGGCTAAAGGATGAGGCGGTTGGAGGGGCAGAGTCCATTGCAAATGTCCTTAGAGACAGACTTATCAAACCAAGGTAAAAGAGACCTTCAGCAGATCAACACTCACTCCCAGAGCAATTGGCCACGGCTTATGACATTCATTGAGTAGATTTTCTGGATCCGAAGCTGGGGGTCTAGGGTTGGCCGGGCATGAACTGGATCGGGAAACGCTTTAGATACTGATAGACTAAAAGTTGATTGAGGTTGTTCCCAAAACGGTGGCCCGATTCCTCTAGAAGCCGCAGTGATTGAGCCTCTCTCCTGCATTCATGGTTCCGCTCCTCACCCTTGCATTCCTGTCTTGACTTGCTGCTCCTACCTGTTGTCTATTCTATGAAGCATACGCTCACTGCCCAAGTTCAGGATCAGCCGGGTGTCCTGACCCGGATTGCTGGTCTCTTTGCCCGCCGGGGGTACAACATTGATAGTCTGACTGTGGGACCGACTGAACGTCAGGGAATCTCCCGGATCACCATGGTGATCGCTGGCGATGAACAGGTGGTCGAGCAAATCACCAAGCAACTTTACAAATTAATTGATGTCCTCAAAGTTACGGATATCACCAATATCCCTTGTGTTGAACGGGAACTGATGTTGATCAAGGTCAATGCCAGTGCCGAAACTCGTTCCAACATTATGGATGTGGCCCAGATGTTTCGGGCTCGAATTGTCGATGTGGCTGAGGAATCCCTGACGCTGGAAGTCACTGGTGATCCAGGCAAAATGGTCGCCATCATTAAAATGCTGACCAACTTTGGCATCCGCGAAATTGCCCGAACTGGCCTGGTCGCCATGGTCCGCGAATCGGGCGTCAACACCGAGTTTCTCAAGCAGCAACCGGCCCTGGCCTCGTTCTGATCCTGCCAGGATTTGCAGGTACAGAAAGGTAGAAGCAGGGGGTGATAGAAATGGTGCGCGATCGATGCAGACAATGGGTACGACATCCAGGACTACATCGCTGGTCAGGGATGATAACCTTGTTCATAATCCTGTCCGTTCTGATGACAGCCTGTGGCAGTGCAGTGCCCAAAGCGATCGTCAAGCAGGCCTTGACCTACCGCATCGCTCACCCCTCCTCTCGCCCTCTTGTGGGCTACGAACAGTTACAACAGCAGATCCAGCTGCTTGAGGTGCAGGTCCGCCGCGATCAAACTGAGGACATCCTGCTCACTGATAACACTGCGCTCTCAGCTCACCACCTGCAGGGTACCTATGACGTCCAGATTCAGCCCTCACCTTCTCGGCACTACCAGCGCAATCACCTGCCCTTTCAACTGACCCTGGCTGCTCCTGATCCAGAGGCAACGGAGTGGATCCTGTTAGAACCCGTTCCGCGCACCGATCCGCAACAATGGCGCTCAATTTTCTTCCTTCCCCCTGCTCCCCCACCCGAGCCTGAGGACACGCCTGTGCCAGAGGCCTCAGCAGAACCAGTGACAGATCAAGATGAAGAGCTGCCTCAGGATCTTGGGGAGAATGACGACCCCCCGGCAGCGATGTCTGCGCCTGCAGCCCCAGAGGAAATCCCGAGCCCCACTCCCAGCGAGCTCCCACCATCGCTCAGTGAAGGGAACGGGTAACGTTCTGGTCTTAGAGGGGATGGGTTGCTAACCAGGCATGCAGGTGAGGAAAGAGCTTTTGATTGGCCATGGGGAAAGCAAATTGAGGCAGATCCTGAGGTTGGATCCAGCGAACATCTGCACATTGAAGCGGTTGAATGGTTCCAGACTGATAGCGACAGATATAGGCGATCAGCGTAATCGAAAAGTGAGTATATTCATGCTCTACGGTGGCCAGTTCCTGCTCCGCAACCACATCAATCCCTACCTCTTCTTTCACCTCTCGCACCGCACATTCTGCCGCCGTTTCCCCGGGTTCGATCTTTCCACCTGGAAACTCCCAAAGACCTCCCAACATGGAAGACTCAGGCCGTTGATCAATAAGCAATTCCTGGCCACGGAAAACAACGGCGACAGCAATAAGCTTGTGGGGACGGGTACGGATGGGCATCGCTAAAGGCAGATTAAACTGTCGCCCCTGATTGTACGCCCTACAGTCCTTTTGCCACGGGCAGAGGCAACATTGGGGGTGCTTGGGACGGCAAACCAGAGCCCCAAGATCCATGAGAGCCTGATTGAAGCAGCGGGGTTCGCATCGATCTAGAAGGATGCCCGATAAGGTCCAGAGCCTTGACTGCGCTTTTGCGGGGGGAGTAGGGAGGGCCACCAGACGCGCCAGGACCCGCTTGACATTGCCATCCAGAATTGGGTGAGGCAAGTTAAAGGCGGCACTCAGGATCCCGCCCGCAGTGGTGCGACCAATCCCTGGCAAACTGAGGACGGTGGGCAGATCCGCAGGGAAGCCCCCCTGAAAGCGATCAACAATCTCTTGAGCCGCCTGATGGAGGTAGTGGGCGCGGCGGTAATATCCCAATCCCTCCCATTGCTTGAGTACGTGATCCCGAGAGGCCCTAGCCAGATCATGAACTGTGGGAAATTCCTGCAGCCATCGTCGATAGTAAGGGAGGACTGTGTTTACCTGAGTTTGCTGCAGCATGATCTCGGAGATCCAGATGGCGTAGGGATCTCGAATCGATCTCCAGGGCAGTGATCTTCCGTGGGATCTGTACCAGTCAAGTAAATGCAGGCGTAGCGAGGGAGCAATTTTTTCGAGCCAACGATGGGAGTTCCCCATGCCCTCACAAGGTGTAAGCGTGGCCCAGAGCCCACCAGAGCAGGGTTCCCACCACAGCTGCCAGGATCAGTGTCGAAAGTGTCAGAGCAAGGGGGCTGTCTGCCCCTTTAAATTCCATAATGCCGCGATTGAAGTTAGCCATGGAAGCAACTCTAGATGATCAAGTGAAGTACCAGCTATCTATCATATAACTTTACATCCTCAAATTCCCTGCTGGAATTCTGCCTGGGTTTCGGAAGAAGGCATCGCCAGCTGATCCAGAAGGGCATGAATAGCCTCTACACAGGTGCTTGTGGTTACCAATAACTCTTCCCGCTTCCGACTAACAGGAGGAGGAATCGGATCTCCAATGGCAATGCGGAGGGGTGTGAAGAAACGCGGCCAGCGATGTCCCTTGGGCCAGGCCAGTTGGGTCCCTTGCAAAGCCACGGGTAGCAGGGGGACCTGAGTCCGGGCACTGATCAGAGCCGCCCCCAGATGGGGTCATAAATTCGCCCGTCCAGGGTCCGAGTCCCGTTGAGAAAAATGCCCACTGCCCACCCCTGCAAGAGGGCTTTTTCGGTCGCCTGCAACGCTTGACGGTCTGCTCCACCGCGTTTTACCGGATAGGCCCCGTAGAGACGGATCAGCTGGTTAAGGACCGGGATCTTAAATAATTCGGCTTTAGCCATAAATGCCACGGGACGGCAAAGAGCATTGGCCACCAGGGGGGGGATCGAGATGGCTGGCATGATTGCACACCACAATCAAAGGCTCCTGGACAGGAATAATGGCTGAGCAACTGACCTTTCCCCAAAAGCCCAGGCGAAAGAGGGGATTCACCACCAGCCACTTCAGCAGACGATAGCAAAGCCAGTGAAACCAGTGGAGGGTTTGACGTGAAGACATAGTTCAGGGACCCTGGGTGGACAAGCATCCATCAGAACAACTAAAGCACAAAGCGACAGCCAGGAACAGCTATCGCTCGGGTTAAGGGAATTGATTACGCTAGCGTGCCAGTAGCACAACTGCGGGCATAAGGGACGTTTTGAGTGAACCTCCAGAAATGCAAGCTTTTTAGTCATAGTGGACACCTGCAGCAGGCACCTCATTCCTGACTTTTGCTCCGTTAAGCCTGGGAGGTAGAACTCTCAGCCACCGACGAGTTCCAGATCGCTCCCCTCAAGTTTGTGCTGCCAGAATGATTGCCTTTGTTAAGCGCAGATGCCACGTTACCGTTTTTCTGATTCAACCACCCAGGAATCGGAGAGGGCTTATCGTAGGGTTGGGGCAGGATGACTGTGGTGTTGAACCTTAGGACTCGGGACGTAAGGATTGTGGCTCCTTGGGTTGAACGCTCTATACCTTTAAGAATAGAGCACTGAAAGAGGGGAGAAGGCTTCTGTGGCTGGTTCTTATTATGTTTAGAGACTATCTCATGTTTCGATACGATCGTTGACAATTCAGGGCATAGATCCGCTTTCTCTTTTCTGAATAGGTTCATTTGTCAAGATCCTGTTCGTTTCTGTTGTCCTGGGATCAGTGGTTTGTATCAATAAGATCTTTTGGGAACAGAAAGGATCGACTAGAGTGAAACAGTCAGATTTTCTACAGTTCCTTACCCCTAAACATTATGGATATGACCTCCTCTCTCCAGGCAGATACAGCAATCTGGCATCCCCTTCGGCAGGCCATTGTAGAGAGTTCGGGTTTTCAGGGATGGCTGCAAGGGCGACCCTTACCTCAAGAAGATCATCTCCTGGATACCCTGGTGCATGAGTATCTGGAACAAACCCTTTCCACTTTGGCTTACTAGAAACTCCCCCCAATCTGAAGACTCCAAAGTTGGGCCCATAGGGGTAAGCTAATCAGTGCTGCTAGGTATCCTGTTGTCATAGTGGCAATCGTCATCTCACGGTCCAGGCCATACTCCTCTGTCAAAACTAAGGTCGCGATGGCCGGGGGCATGCCAGCCTGTAAAGCCAGGATCAACTTACCCATGTCCGGAATTGGCAAGAGGAGTAGAAGCAAGCTCACCAAACCTGGAACCAGAATTAACTTGATCAATAGTGCTGTTCCGGCTCGGAAGGGATACTGCCATCTGCTGATCTGGGCTAACCTCATTCCCAGCAAAATCAAACTCAACCCCACCATCCCCCAGGCAAATCGTTGTAACCCCTGATCTAGCCAGTTGGGGAGGTCTAGCGGATTCAGCCATAGGCCCAGGACAAATGCGGCAATACTAGGATTGCGGAGCACGTTAAAGGCCAGGTTGCTCGGTCTTCCCGGCTTCCGACTGTAGTAATTGGCAATCCAGACCCCCAGTCCATAGCTACAAAGCAAATTGCCCAGATCATAGAAGACTGCCCAGCCAAAAAAATGGGTTCCCCCAACCGCTAAGCAAACCGGAAACCCGATGTAGCCAGTATTGCCTAGCATGGAGGTGAGGTGAAAGCTGCCCTGTTCTGGAGGCAACCACGATTCGGCGGGAATTTTTCCCTGGGGAGTCACCACCAGAACCCAGAAGAGTGCTAAAGCTGCGGCCAGTGCCACCGCTACCCAGCAGACCAGGGGGGCCAACCACTCCTGCCCGTTCAGATCCGCCTGCCGTAAAAAGCCCATGATGCTGAGGGGGACCCCTACCCAGTAGAGGAAACGGCCCAATTGATGCGGACCGACTTTGGTGAGAAGGGAAAGTGGCAAACCCTTCTGCAGCAGCAGCCCCAATCCAGCCCATCCCAAGAGTGGGAGATATACACCTATCAGTGTCTCGAACACTGCGTTGCTCCGTTGCCTCTGCGCCAGGGGAGAGAATCTTTACTGCTTGCTGGCAAAGATCACCTCCACCACTTCTTCCACCATCCGATCTGGGGTTGAAGCCCCTGAGGTGATGCCAATGTGGACTGGCCCAGCAGGCAGCCACTGATCTGTCACCGTCACCTCCTGCCCCAGGGGCTTATGGCGAATCCGGTTCTGGGGTTGAATACAGTCAGCACCATCGATGTGATAAGACACCAGTCCCTGTTCTACTGCAATCTCCTGCAGGTGAGTGGTGTTAGAAGAATTAAAGCCCCCGATCACCACCATCCGATCCAGAGGTTGCCGCACCAGTTCGATCATGGCGTCCTGTCGCTCCTGGGTGGCATTGCAAATGGTGTTAAAGCTCATGAAGTGATCATTGAGGGCCTGAGGACCGTATTTGCGCAGCATGGTGGTTTCAAACAGTTTGGCGATGGCCCGAGTTTCCCCTTCTAGCATCGTGGTCTGATTGGCGATGCCAATTCGTTCCAGATCGCGGTCAGGATCAAAACCTGGAGAGATGGCCTTGCCAAACCGCTGCAGAAATTCCTGGCGATTTCCCCCATGCAAAATATAGTCGGCTACCCAGGTGGCTTCTGCCAGATTGAAGACAATCAGGTAGATCTGGGCAAAGGAGCTGGTGGCGATCGTCTCCTCATGGTTGTACTTACCGTGAATAATCGATGTGAATTGAGTCGCCCGGTGCTTATCGACCTGATTCCAGACCCGCGACACCCAGGGACAGGTGGTATCAACAATCTCGTTTCCTTGGCGTTGAAAGAATTCCATTTCCTGGACACTGGCACCAAAGGCAGGCCAGATCACAACATCCTCCGGTTGAATCTGGGAGAAGTCTTTCTTTCCCTCGCGGTTTTCCACAAAGCGAATGCCCATATCCAGGAGATGCTGGTTGACCTGCGGGTTGTGAATAATTTCATTGGTAATCCACAATTGCCGATCCGGAAAACGCCGACGGGCCTCATAGGCATATTCCACTGCCCGTTCTACCCCCCAGCAGAAGCCAAACGCCTTGGCCAGAGAAATTGTCACCTCTCCCCGCTGGTAGGTGTGGAGATTCTGGCGAATTTCTTCCACCAGAGGACTCTGGTAGGTGGTCTGCAGCTGTCCCTGTACATGCGCTTTGTGTTCCTCAAATCCTTTAGCAAAATAGCTTTCCGACTTGCGCAAAGACTTGCGTAAATCCCGTGGGTTAGAAGCATCCTCTGGAGAGGTTGGGGAAGAAAAGGTCTGAGGATTAGTCATGACTGCCGAAAAACGCGCTACCACCCTCAGCTTACGCCATCCTCACCCTGACCTAGCCCATTCACCGCCAGGATCAACCTTGCTCGATGTCGGGTCCAGGGTTAGAGTCCGCCTGCATCACCCGGGGGTAGAGGAGGAGAAAAAATCCCATCCAGGTCAGGATCGGAACCGCCACTAGTCCACTGAACCAGAGTCGATGCACCAGGAACCAGCTACCAGTGATCAACGACACCCCAGTGAATAGGATCGACCAGGGTTGACACCACCAGGGCTTGTGCTGCCAGATGCTCATGGTTAGACGCAGAGAAAAGATACAGCAGTTCATATTCTAAGCGGACTTTCAGACTAGAGGGGCCCCTTCTGTAAAATGGGAACGATCCTTGGGCAGGTAGAGTTATGGATATTGCCAGTGTTCGGGCTATCGTAGACCGTGCTCTCGCGGATGGCAAATTGACTGCTGCCGAGCATGATGAAATTGAAGCGGCGATCCTTGCGGATGGAGTGGTGACTGTCGAGGAGATGGAATTGCTGGAATCGATTGCAGAGCAGGTGCGTCAGGGTCAGATCGAACTGATCGGTCCGGATGGACGCCCGGTGTGATCATGCACTCTCTGCCCACTGCATCTGATGACGCCCCCCGACTCCTGATTGCTGCTAGTGGAACTGGAGGTCATGTCTATCCCGCCTGGGCCACGGCCCAGCAGCTATCCCACTGGCAGGTGGAATGGTTAGGGGTCCCAGACCGCATGGAAGCAAAGCTGGTAGCAGGACAGTATCCTTTACACACCGTGTCCATGTCAGGGATCCAGGGGCCTAAAGTGCTGGCCTGGCCCCGCTCACTGGGACAACTGATCCAGGCGATGCTCCTGATTCGTCACCTGCTGATTCAGGGCAGCTTTCAGGGAGTACTCACCACGGGAGGATACATTGCGGCTCCGGCGATCCTGGCGGCCCGCTCCCTCAATCTGCCTGTAATCCTGCATGAATCCAATGCCATTCCTGGGAAAGTCACTCGCTGGTTGGGATCTCTCTGCACAGAGGTGCTGGTAGGTATGCCAGAGGCGGCTGTACGGTTGTCTTTACCCCCATCTCAGGTGGTGGGAACCCCTGTTCGCCAGGAGTTTTTAGATCCTCATTGTCCCCTGCGACCTCAGCCGCGACTGGAAACTCTTCAGATCCCAGCAGAGGCCCCTCTGATTGCAGTCATTGGAGGCAGTCAGGGAGCCCGAGGGCTGAATCGCTGGGCTCTAGAGGCAGCCCCCTCCTGGCTGGAGGCTGGGGCCTGGATCGTTCATCTCACGGGCCAAACGGATGCAGATGAGGTTGCTAAACGCGCCCCTGATCATCCCCATTATTTATGGTTCCCTTTTTGGGCGGATATGGCAGGTTTGCTACAACGAGCCGATTTTGCCGTGAGTCGAGCGGGCGCGGTTACGTTGGCAGAACTGGCGGTTAGCGGCACCCCAGCCATCCTGGTTCCTTATCCTTATGCCGCCGAAGATCATCAATTTCATAATGCCCAGGTGGTAGTCCAGCAGGGAGCAGCGGTAGTGTTGCGGGAACAAAATCAGAATCTTGATCAATTCATCAAGACTGGCTTGCAGTGGATCCAGAACCAGAATCTCTTGCAACAGTATCAACAGCATGTGCAGGCTGATCTGCATCGGCAGGCGGCCCAGAGGTTGGCAATGCGGATCCAGACTCACCTTGACCCGTCATCTTCCCTCCCAGATGAGAAAAAGACGTAGTAGGGGGAACTCCACTGTAAATTCCTGGCGTTTTTGTTCATCTCGTTCTTGGTAGGCATACATTTTTTTATAGAGAAACCAAGCGGAAGGGAACTCTAGTTTACGTCCTATGTGCCCTGACTGTTGCTATAGCTCCCTAACCCCTCAGAAGCTAAAAGATCGGGGATTTTCCTCTCCAGCTGAGGGAGAAGCCGCACTAAAATCCCTGATCCCAGCAGACAAAACCCCCCACACAACCCTAAAGCAGCTGGAGCTCCCCAGTGCTCCCCCAAATATCCCGTCCAGAGGGTGCCAAAGGGAATCATGCCCACAAAGGCCATCGTGTACAGGCTCATGATCCGGCCTCGTTTATCCTCCTCTACATAGGTTTGGAGCCAGGTGTTGCAGGCTGCGGTTTGCAGGATCAAGGTGGCTCCAATCCCGGCGGTGCTGAGCAGGGACAGCCACAGTATCTGAGAATAGGCAAAGGACAGCAGACAGAGGCCCAACAGCCCCTGAGACCAGGCCATGACCGCCCCCAAGCCTGCCACCTGCCGCCGCGTGGCTAGATAGAAGGCTGCGAGCAGAGCGCCACTGCCGGAGGCAGACATCAACCAGCCCAGTGTCTCGGGACCTCCCCCCAGAACATCGTGAGCCATGATCGGGGCCAGGGTGAGATAAGGCATCCCCATAAAGCTGGATAACCCCAATCCAATGAACACCGCTCGCATCGGCAGCGATCCACTAGCGTATTGCAGTCCCGCAAGAAAGTCTTGCCAGGGGGTCTTCTGAGAAGGGAGTCGCGGCAGAGGCGTGAGCTGAATGGCGGCCATCGCTCCCAGGAGCGCCAGATAGCTAAGACAATCCAGGAGATAGCAGATGCCTGCCCCCAGATGGGCAATGAAGAGCCCGGCCAGGGCCGGACCGATCAGCCGCGCGGCACTGAACATCGAGGAATTGAGGGCAATGGCACTGCTGAGGTGTTCCGAGTCGTTCACCAGCTCCACCAGCAGCGTATGGCGAGAGGGAATGTCCACGGCTACGATCAACCCCTGCAGCAAACTGATCAGCAGCAGGAGCGGGACCGTGATCTGTCCGGTAAGCACCAGCACCGCCAGGACCAGGGCCAGGAGCATTCGTAACAACTGAGTGGCCCAGACCAGCTGGTAACGGCTACAGCGATCCACCCACACCCCCACGAACGGAGTCAAGCAAAAGGCCGGAATACGGGTTACAAATCCCACCAATCCCAGGAGCAAGGAGGAATGGGTAAGATCATAAACCACCCACATGGTGGCCACAAAACTCATCCATAACCCGATCACCGAAAAACTCTGCCCCAAAAAATAAAGCCGGTAATTGCGGCTGGAAAAAGCCCTCAGCCCCCAGCGCAGATCGGCATAAAGGGTGGAGGCAAACACACGAGGAGGGGTCATAGCAAGTAGCGCAAATGGGGGGCAATGTCAGGGGAGGGGCACAAAATCATAGCCCGTACCCGACAGGGATCCGGGTTGCACCTGGACCAGCACATTCGCCCCATCTCGATCCCCAGAGGGCAAAAGGCGAATCGTACCCGAGGCCCCCGGCAGAGGAGTGAAACCTTGATTTAAAAACTCCAGTAGCTGTTGACGGCCTGGATCGGGGTTGTTCGTAAGTCCAGATAGCAGGACCTGGGTGGCATCATAGGCCAGGGCAGTTCGCCAGCTCACCTGTCCTCCCCACTCCTGGGCAGCCCGATTGGCAAAATCACGGTAGGCAGGCACCAGAGGGTGCCAGGGGATCGCCACCACCAGATCCTGAACGGCTGCTCCCTGTTGGAGAGTGGTAAAGCTGAAGAGGACATCACCTCCCACCATGGCTAGAGGGGAAGCGGCGGCCGCATTGGCACGGGCCACCTCATGAGCTTGGGGCAGCGGTGGCTCCATGGGGAGCCAGAACCACCACCTCAGCTCCCTGATCGCGCGCCTGCTGCAGGGCATGACTGGCCGAAAAATCAGCCGCCTCCAGATCCACTTCCGTGATCACCTCTCCCCCCTCAGTGGCCAGGGTGGTGGCAAAGGCGGTACGCAGGCTGGTGCTGTAGTTGCTGGCAGGGGCATAGAAAATGGCGACCCGCTTCCGTTGCAGGGTATTGAGAATATAGCGAGCCAGTTGGTCCCTGCCACCTGATCGGTGGGAACCACTCGAAAGATGGCTTCCCCAAGCGGGCTTAAGGCTGTACTGGTGCTGGTGGAGGAGATCATGGCCACGCCAGCGGCCAGGTAGATGGGGGCAGCGGCCAGCGAGGCTCCACTGGAATTGTGGCCAATCACGCCCAAAATCTCGGGTTGGTTGGCAATCGTCGTGGCTACGGCAGCTGCTTGCATAGGATCATCCCCGTCATCAAAGATAGCGATCTGCAGACGGTTTGCAGGCTGCTGAGCCATGGCCACCCCACGCAAGGTTTCCTGGGCCCGATCCGGATTGCTGGAAATAGGCACCACCACCGCCAGCGTGAAGGGATTCCCCTGCTGTTGAGCCCGAAGGTTTTGCAGATAGATGCGGCTTTCTGGATCATTGGGCTCGGTGAGCACAATCCCTTGCAGAACAGTTAGCGCTGCTGCACGGTTTCCGGTCTGGATCAGCGTGGCTGCTGCCTGCTTGGCATCTCTGGCAACGGTAGGGAAGAGCACAGTTTCTCCGCGGCTGGAGAGGATATCCTGACGACCGCGAGCAGCTCCCGAGGAGGGAGAGACATCGGGCTGAGGAATCGGGAGCGGTAATCGTCCAGCGCGAAAAAGCTGATATCCGCCTCCAATCAGCAGTAGACCCAGCAAAATGTAAACAATCGGTGGTGGTGATTTGGCCATAAAAAACAGGCAAAGCCCCCCAAATCTTATCAAGACTGTAGCGATTCTTTCCTGAACTGTCCTAAAGAACTTCGAGTTTCTTTTCCCGTCTTTGCCGAAAACTCAGCGACATAAAGTAGTATTGCTCTAATATTGCTTTAACAACGCGCTGTTGAGTTGGTGGAGCCCAGGAGTTTTATCCCCATGCCTGGTTCAAACGAAAAATCCCGTCGGCCTAAACAAAGCCGCATTCGCCGCCAATTTGATCCCCGTTCTGTGTTCCCTGACCGCAAGTCAGATGCAACATCGTCTCCACTTTCTGATGCCGCTGAGATCGCCTCCCCCGAGGCATCTAACGCATCTGAAACCTCTGCTTCATTCGCTGCCGAATCTGCGGAATTAACCTCAAGCTTGAGCCCGCTAGAGAATCTCTCTATACTGCAAGAGTCTTTACCATTCACTGACACCCCCTCTCCTGCCGCTATGTCCACATCCTCGTCTCCGGATTCCGAGCAGAACAACCCCTCCTCTCAACAGGATGCTTTGCGCCTCAAGCTTGAGAAAGCGGTTCGGCAACGGCAAGACGTCGAGGCTCAGCTGATCAAGGCTGAAGCAGAATTAGAAACGCGGCAGCAGTCCAACGCTCAATTGCAGGGGGAGGTTGCTCAACTGAAAACTCAACTGGCCAAAGCTGAACAACAGGCCAAGAAGCGCCACTCTGCAGTCAAGAAAGAGACCGCCAGCTCAGACGCAACCCTGCAGAAGGAGAAGCAATCCTGGGAAGCAGCTCTGGCGGAGAGAGAACAACGGATCGCGACTCTGCAGGCCCGTTTAGCCGAATGGGAAATGCAGCAAGATCAGGCCCTGAGTGCTGCCGAGTCTCCAGTGATTGAGGAGGTCAAGGCCACCAACCGGACGTTACAGGCTCGGGTTTCAGAACTGGAGGCCCAGGTGTCCGCCCGACAGAAACTCAATGAGCGGCAACGGACAGATATTGAATCTCTTCAGGCTCAACTGGAACAACAGCAGCTTTCCCTGGCTCAAGAACGTCGGCAGTGGGAACAGCAGCAGCAGGAATGGCAGGCCCGTCTGCTAGAAGCCCAGGATCTGGCCCAGAAGCGGATTGATATGTTGCAGCGATTTAAGGCTGAGCTATCCCTGGCCCGCACCCAGATTGCTGAAAGCCAGCAAGAACTCAGCCAGTTGAACAATCTTTACACCTCCCAGCAGGCGGCCTGGCAGGAGCAACGGGAGCATCTGGAAGCACGGCTGGCAGGGTATGCCGAAACGGAAGCGGAAACCGGACAGCGCTGGCAGGAGGAACGGCATCTCTACGAAGATCAAATTCAGGCCCTCAATGCCCAACTGCAAGACATCCACCACCACTATCAGCAGCAACAACATCAGGCTGAGCAACAACAACAAGAACAGCAGGCTCTGGTCCAGCAACTCAACCAGGCAGGAGAGCGTTGCCGACTGCTACAGCAAACTCAGGAGAATCTGGCTACGCAGTACAACCAAGCTCAAAGTCGAGTAGAGGAACTGCAACAGCTCACTGAAAATCTGCAGGTGAGGCTGCAGGAGTATGAAGATCTGCTGCCGGATCTGCTCACTGCCCAGGATCGACTTCGGGATCTGGAGGATCAGAAACAACTGTTGGAAGACACTCTAGCGGAACGGTCTCATGAGCTGCAATCCCAATCTGCCTTTGTGGCCGAGAAGAATGCAGAAATGCAGCTACTGAGGGACAAGATCAGTGAGCAGCAGCAGCACAATTTACGGTTGAAGGCAGCGCTCGAACGTAGCATCAATCGTGGTGAGACCCCCAAGGAAGAGGAATCCCATCTACCCCTCGCTCACTACGCCAGCATTGGGGCTTCTGCGCAGGTGATCACCCCTGTTGCGGCTAACCATCGGCCCATTACTCCTCGGGCTCGAAAGAAAAAGCCGATTGATCTGCCCAACTTTTTACGTTCTCATGTTTGAGGTTAGATGTTCCCTTCATGGTCATGCTTGCATCCCCTGAGGCCACGCTTCAGGATCTGAAATCTCGTCTCCTCCAGGTTCAAGATCTTAAGGCTGCTGCCGCTGTCCTGGAGTGGGATCAGTCTACCTACATGCCCACTGAAGGGGCCCCTGCACGGGCTAGGCAACTGGCGACCCTCTGTCACCTTTCCCACAGTCTGCTTATTGATCCAGAGCTTGGACACCACCTGGAGATCCTGGAGGCCCACCTGGAGCAGTTCACGCCTGAAGATGCCTGTCTGATCCAGATCACTCGCCGTGATTATGAGCGGGCCATGCGGGTGCCTGCCGACTTCATGGCTCAATTTCGACAGCAGCAGGCCACCACCTATGCGATCTGGGTCGAGGCACGGGCGAAGCACAATTTTGCTCTCGTGCAACCTCACTTGCAAAAGATTCTGGAGATGAGTCGGCAGCTGGCCAGCTATCATCCTCAGCAGGAGAGCATTGCGGATCCCTTGATTGATATGTGGGATCCGGGCATGACCGCTAACCAAATTCGCACGCTATTTCAACAGTTGCGTCAGGAACTGGTCCCTCTCGTTCAGAAGGTGGTGGCCCAGCCCTTCATTGATGACCGTTGCCTGAAGCAGGATTTTCCTGAGGCTGATCAACTGAGCTTTGCCCTGCAGGTGGCCCAGGATTACGGTTACGATCTGGATCGAGGTCGCCAGGATCTCACCCATCATCCCTTCATGATCAAGTTTTCTCAGGGGGATGTACGCATTACTACTCGTGTGCAGCGACAGGATCTGGGGGAAGCACTTTTCTGTACGCTACATGAAACCGGACATGCCCTTTACGAACTGGGAATCGCCCCCTCTTTAGAAGGAACGCCGCTGAACGAAGGCATTTCCGCCGGAGTGCATGAGAGTCAGTCTCGCCTCTGGGAAAACCTGGTGGGGCGCAGCCGTCCTTTTTGGCAGCACTACTATCCCAAGCTGCAGTCTGTTTTCCCTACCCAGCTGCGATCGGTACCTCTGGAGACGTTTTATCGCGCCATTAACAAAGTTCAGCCCTCCCTGATCCGCACGGATGCGGATGAGCTCACCTACAACCTGCATGTGATGGTCCGCTTTGATCTGGAGCTGGATCTGTTGGAGGGACGACTGGAGGTGAAAGATTTACCAGAGGCCTGGAATGCTCGCTATCAAGCGGACTTTGGTCTGGCACCTGCCCATGATGGGGTGGGAGTCCTGCAGGATGTTCACTGGTATACCAGCCAGATCGGGGGCGTGTTTCAGGGCTATACCCTCGGGAATCTGATGGCAGCTCAGTTTTTTGAAGCCGCCCAGTGGTCACATCCTGAAATTCCTGAAGAGATCCAGCAGGGCTATTTCGGTACACTGCACCAGTGGCTGAAAATAATCTCTATCAACATGGACGCAAGTATACCGCCAACGAGATCCTGGAACAAGCGACAGGCATGCCGCTCAGTATTAAGCCTTATCTGCACTACATCCGTCGCAAGTTTGGGGAGTTATACGATCTGGGGGAGTGAGATCTTGCTCTTCTCTACAAGGTTTTTATAAACCTGATCTGTCCATCTTCAAGATAACCATCTTCAATCCAGCCCAGATGCTTATAAAACCCAATCGCCCGCAGGTGAGGTTCTGATCCAGTCGATAACCAAGCCTGCTGCGCTCCAGCCTGACGCAAGCCCTCCTCTGCCGCCTGCATCAATGCCCTGCCGATCCCCTGCCCTACAAATTCAGGTTTGACGAAACAGGCAAAAATATAGCCCTCCGAGATCTGAGCCATGGTGAATCCTACAGGCTTCCCAGACACCTCCGCCAGAGTGGTCATGTAATCTCCGCATTGGATCATATCCACCACCGTCTCCGGGGTGATCCCTAGCTCCGCTAGTTCCTCACGGGATTGGTGGTTTTCGATCACCGAGCAACGGATCTCAAACAAAGACTCGACATCGGCGATCTCTGCCGGACGTAGCTTCCAGATCCAGGGATCCTGAACCTTGATCACTGTTGAGACTCGGTCGACTGAAATTCAATATTTTCATAAAGATCACGAATGTCGATCTGAATACCCAGCCCTTTCAAGGATAAAGTGACTTCCGGATCTTCATACTCAGAAAATAACCACTGGGATGAGCTTGTTCTGACGTAGTGCTCTACATGGATACGATACTGATCGATGAGAAGATAATCATAAAAATGAGCAATGGTGCGGTAGGCCGTGAATTTCTCCCCTCGATCATAATCCTGGGTGGATCGGGACAACACCTCAGCCAGTAAACAGGGATTGGTCAGGGTATCGGTGCGTCCTGACTGCAACTGTAAAGGTTTTTCCACAACCATTACATCGGGATAGGTGTAGAGATTGCGCTGAGGAATCCAGAGTCGTTGATCAGCCGCAAGCACTCGGTAGGTCTGACCCCGCAAAGCTGATTTGAGAAGCGAGGCTAGATTGAGCACAATTTCATTATGATCAGGTGTGCCACCCGTCATGGGAACAATAGTTCCATCACGATATTCGTTACGAACCTCAGAATTCAACTCTAATTCAAGATAGTTTTCAGGAGTCCAGATGGCTGGATCAAGGGCTCGTGTCATGGTCAGAGAAGCAGAAAAGGGGCCTGATCGTGAACCCAAGCTACCACAGGATGCCCGTACGGATATCCCGCATCGCTCCCAGGTAGTCAGCCACCTGCTGCAACGTCGCCGTCACCTCAGTCACCAGCTGATCACAGTCCAGGGCAAGCGTTCCCTCCATGGCTTGCTTGAGGGTGGGATCCGCACCTGCCAGTTCTGGGAGTTTCAATCCCTGTTCATACAGCTCCCGTTCTAACCGGAACCGATTTTCACGGTCACGGGTTTTGGATAAATCCTGAGTCAACTTCACAAACTTGCGCAGTCCTACCGCCAGTGGTTCCCCTACAGTGGGACACACCGGAGCTGCATAGCCCCCTGCCGCTGATCCCCCACCAGAGGGTGCTGATAAACTTGCGCCAAGTTCAGATGACTGAGAGCGACTGTCCAGGGTCGAAAGACTGCGGGAAAGCCTTGTCACACCCCTGACCGACAGATCAGCAATTTGACTTCCCTCGATCACGGAGATGAACAGGACCTCAGGAGTATCCATCGGCTCCAGAGAAAAAGTCGGTCGATCCCCCTCACCCGCTCCCGAACTTGGCCGTGAAATAGCCAGACGATCAGGAAGATCCATGGACTGGATGGCAGCGGTTGGCCGTGCAGACCTGTTGTCCATCAAACCCTGGATGAGGGGATTGGGCAAATTCGCCGGTTGCAGGGGTAAAGCGGTACCCAGATCTTCAAAACCTCCGGAAGGATTGGATCGCTGACTTGCCCCAATCGAGAGAATGGCATCGATCTGATTAGCAATGGAGGGAGATTCTACCGTTGATCCTGGAAGGATCTCACTGGGAATCGGTAAGGACTCCAACCCACCTGAGGTAAAGTGATCTACCGCGTTGAGAACGCCCGTAATGGTCGCCGGATCGATTCCAGAAGGAAACAGTTCTGAAGGAATACTGACCGGGGGAGGCAGAGTAGACATATCTCCAGTCAGGTTCCCTCCGCTACCCGAATCAAGAGTTGCGGGCATGCTCATGGGGGGAGGCACAGCAGCAGGAGCATCTCCATTGATCGCGTGACCCGACTCAGATGAAGATCCATGACCAGGTAACTGGGGTCCTGACAAAGTTGACTGCGGTCTTGAGAGGTCCATCCGTTGAGCCAGTAAAACCGAACTCTGAGCCGGAGCAATAGCCGTTGAACCCATGTCTGCGATTGCCAAGGTCAGCGCTAAAGGCAGAACACCCTCAACCATGATCCGAATCCTGTATTCTTACGAAGATACAATATTTCGAGTCTACAGCAGTCAGGGAAGCAACCTTGGTAACTTATGATCTGGATAGTGTGATCATGTCAGGGTTCGGTGACAGGTGATGCAAGACTCTGACTTCCTCAAATGTGCTGTGGATCAGTTTAATGCTGCTGAATACTACGCCTGCCACGATACGCTGGAAGCCTTGTGGACCGAAGCATTGGATCCGGAACGTCGGTTTTATCAGGGCCTGTTGCAGGCCGCAGTCGCCTATTATCATCTGGAGCGGGGAAACTGGCGCGGAGCCGTTCTTTTGCTGGGGGAGAGCATTGCCAAGTTAGAGGATTACTGCCCCACCTTTGCCCACCTTAATGTGGAAGCTCTGGTGGAGGAGAATCAGCAAAATCTTACCCAATTGCAGAATCTGGGACCCGATCAGCTGTCTGCTTTAACAGAATCCCCTCGCCCCCTTTGGCACTGGAGACCCCATGAATCAGACTGAACGGGAAGCAGCTGCCAATCAGTCGTTTCGTTTTAGCGCGCCTTCAAAAAACGAGATCTGGAGGCCATGTCTGCCCTCTGGTCTCAGGAGGTGGCCAGCCTCTGCATTCATGAAATTGACGTGGTATCTTCTTCACCATCACGATAGTCCCCTGCTGTGCTGAAGGGATGGGCTCCTGACTTGACCGCTCCAGAGATGATCACCACCGGGGATGGCTCCCTGACCTTTTTTTCTCAAGAGTTCCGCCAGGCTTATCACAACACCAGTGGAGCTCGCCAGGAAGCCCTGGAAAAATTTGTGCGTCCCTGTCTTCTGCAGGAGAAACTGCATCTGGGGGTGCCGATCCGTCTGCTCGATGTCTGCTTTGGCCTGGGATATAACGCCGGAGTGGCTTTGGAGTGGCTCTGGGAGCAGGATCCTGAATGCAGGATCCATTTGATGGGCTTGGAGCGTTCTCCCGAGGTTCCTCGTTTTGCTTGCCAGCAGGGGATAAACTTTGGCACAAAACAACAGCTTGCCTGGCAGCAGCTGGTGGAAACTGGCTTGCTCCAAACCGCAAACCTGGAGGCCCAACTGATCTGGGGGGATGCACGGCAAACTTTAAATCAGATCCCGCTGGGCTGGGCGGATGCAGTTTTTTTGATCCCTTTTCCCCTTCCGCTTGTCCAGAACTGTGGACGGTAGAGCTGTTCAGCGCCATTCGTCAGCGCATGCACCCCCAGGGAAAACTGACTACCTACTCCTGTGCTGCTGCCGTACGAGCTGCTTTACTGGAGGCAGGATTTAACATCGGCTCAACACCGCCAGTGGGACGTCCCTGGCCGGGAACTGTAGCCTCCCCCAGTCCAGATCCGCTGCCTCCCCTCTCTCCAGCCGAAAAAGAACACCTGCACACCCGCGCTGCTGTCCCTTACCGCGATCCCTCCCTTTCCTCACCGCGTGAACTGATCCAGCGCCGCCGCCAACAAGAGCAACAGCAGTCTTCACTAGAATCGACTTCTGCCTGGAAAGCCCGCTGGGCAGACAACCTGACTGTCTGAACATAATCCTTGAGAGAGCTTAGGTAGCTTTACGCATGTGAAATCAATTATATAAAGCTAGCATAAATTGTGAATCTGGCCTGTTTGGGAGTCTCGACATGCCGTCAACACTGACTGACCGACCACTGCTGGCTCTCTGTCGGAGTCAACAATTTACAGTGCTGGAGTTGCTGCATCGCTTGATCGAGCTAGGGAACGCTTCCGAGCAGGCTGATGTGCGTCGGCAGATTGTGCAACAGTTGCGGCATCGGCTCTCTCGCCATGTCCAGCTGATGCGGCATGGGTTCTTCCCGCCTCTGCGAGCGCAAGCAGAAGGTGACGATGCTCTGGCTTTGCGCATCAAGCAATTTGAAGATTCCCTTGCGGATCTGGTGCCCCAGGCAACTGCATTCCTGCATGAGGCAGAACGAAACCCCAAACAACCCTGTCAGGCCGGAGCTCGAGAGCTTTATGCTCAGCTCAAGCAGCAGTTTGAATTGCAGCAAAGACAACTGCATGTCCTATTTATGCGGCATGTGCCTGAAGCTCTGGAACAGAAACAACTCAAGATCTTCCGCCGCCGCCTGCAGGCCACCGTTTCCCGTGATACTGCGGGGGGAGTTGCCGCTCCTCCTGAGCCAATTGTCCACACCCCACCTCCTGACCCCAACTGGGATGCACTGGATCGAGAGGCGATTACCCGTCCAGTTCGACCCGGTGAGACGTTTCACGACCTGGGACATTCCTCTAAAGCTTCGATGCAGGTGGCAGCCACGCGATAGGTTCTCTACTGCTCAGCTTCACCGCTCAAATTTACCGAATGTCGTAAACCTGTCCCTCTTCAATCCGCAGGACACGGTGTTGAGTTCGCTCGATCAGATAAGGA
Organism: Synechococcaceae cyanobacterium SM2_3_1; assembly: GCA_012030715.1. Lineage (GTDB taxonomy): Bacteria > Cyanobacteriota > Cyanobacteriia > Thermostichales > Thermostichaceae > JAAUUJ01. Next base: position 36,871 of record JAAUUJ010000012.1, read on the forward strand.
TCATGGCTGGTCATCAGAATAGTAACGCCAAAGGAGTTGAGGCGTTGCAGGATCTGGAGCACCAGCAAGGAGTTTTCTCGATCCAGGTTTCCTGTCGGCTCATCGGCGATCAGAACAACAGGGGTATTGACAATGGCACGGGCTAAGCTGAGGCGCTGTTGCTCTCCCCCAGACAGTTCATGGGGAAAGCGATCGACTTTGTCCAGGAGACCGACCATCTTCAACGTGGGCCCAAGTCGGCGCTTGATCTCCCAGGGAGCCATTCCCTGAGCCCGCAGGACAAAGGCCACATTTTCACTGACGGTACGGTTGGCCAGCAGACGGTAGTCCTGGTAGACCACCCCTAAGCGCCGCCGCAGGAGCGCCAGAGAGCGGCTGGAGATGCGATTGAGGCAGACATCATTAACCATAACCATACCGGAGGTTACCTGCTCTGCTCCGTACAGTAGGCGCAAGAGGGTTGATTTTCCGGCCCCTGACACCCCTGTGATGTAAACAAACTCTCCCTGATGGATCTGAAGATTCACGTTATCCAGGACACAGGTACCGTTAGGAAACAGTTTGGTCACCTGCTCCAACTCCACCACAGTGGGCATGGCGCGAACATAGCCTTTGCCAACCGGGTCCGAGAGCGGGCTCTCATCCACCTCCCACTCTTCCTGCACTGGCAGAGTGCTCTGCCGTTGGAGAGGCTGAAGATAACGACTCAGGGAGGATTCAGAATCTAACTCGAGGGTGGGAATGGCGTATTGACTAACCAAGGGCTTCTCCTTCTCCAAACGGGATCAGGTTTATGTCAATTGCTAGGGTGACCACTGCCTTGCCGACATCGCAGCATTCACCCACCTGATGTTCCAGCTGGTATCCGCAGGAACCATAGAAATAGATACCATACTCCGGCAAAAAGGATCAGCAACATCAGGCATGGGAGTCGGGGTGAGGGTGATGGAAGGGAAGCGTTGAGTGTAACACCAGCCAGGCAAAATGGGGTAGAACCAACATTCGCTGCCATCGCCACGGCTCCTGGTAAAGACGATACATCCATTCCAGGTGAGATGCACGCCAGAGGTAGGGAGCTCGCTGTTTGACTCCTGCCCAGATGTCAAAACTACCCCCGACTCCGATCCAGATGGCCTGAGGCAGAAGATGGCGATGACGCTGGATCCAGTATTCCTGGCGAGGGGATCCTAGCCCCACCAGCACCAGCTGAGGTTGGACGCTTTGCAGACGCTGCAGCCAGGTTTCTAACTCCGGTGGTGTGAGATATCCATGGTCGGCAATCAGTTGTAAATCAGGGCAACGGCTGCACCAGATCTGAGCAGCTTGGGCCGACACCTCTGGCTTTCCTCCATAAAAGGCCAGGGTCAGAGATTGGGAGGCAGCCCAGGGAATCAGGGTCTCCGCAATTTCGATCCCGGGAGAGCGCTGCACCGAGATACCCTGTAACTGTAATGCCGCCACCACTCCGGCTCCGTCCGGGATCACCAGTTCAGCTGCACGCAGGATTGAGGCAAATTCGGGCTCGCGGCGGGCCAGCATGATCATTTCCGGATTGCAGGTGATCACCAGGGCTCCCTCAGCTTTCTGCAGACGATCCTGCAACCAGGCAACATAGGTTGCCAGTCCTGTGGGTTCAGAATCCGAAAATACATGGACGGGGAATCCGAGAACGTGACAGGTTTTGAGCACGATTCCCTTCTCCGAAGGTTGTTCTCAGCCAATCAGGCTATCGCTGCTGATGGCAGAGTGCAAGTGAGTTGCATGTCAGGCTTTGTTTTCCTCCCTGTGGCTTTCATGCTCTTGGGCGCGAGAGGCCGCTTGGGGCTGAGCCCAGATCACGGTTTCATGTTTATAGATCACCATGCCTGGGCGGGCTCCCTTAGGTTTATAGACATGTTTAGGATGGGTATAGATCACAGGCACCTGATCGCTGAGACGAGCACGACTGAAGTAGGCGGCCAAGTTTGCACTGGTTTGCAGATCACCCTCTTCCGGAACTCCGCCGGGGGGAAGACGTAGCAGGACGTGGCTACCTGGAATTTCCTGGGCATGAAACCAGAGATCCTGGTCCTGGGCCAGGCGGAAGGTGAGCTGATCATTTTGCCAGTTATTGCGGCCCACCCAGATACTGAGGCCATTGGGGGAAGTGTAACGACGAAAGTTGATCTCGATCTTGCTGTCTGGTTTCGCGGAGCCGGGATCGCTTAGATACTTCTCTTTAATCAACTCAGCTTCAATTTCTCGTAGGCTTTGTAGATCGCCATGATCCCGATAGGTTTCCAGTTGCTCCAGGGCGGCTTCCACCTGCTCCAGATAGTGGATCTCGGCCATGGTGACCTGCCAGAGGGGCTGCAGGTGGTCTCGGGCCCGTTTTTGTTTGCGGTGCTGCTTGTAATAGGCCTGGGCATTCTGGGTGGCATTTTTTTCGGGATCAAGGGGGATGGGCACAGGATCACCACTGACAAAATCGGGTAGCTGCATCTGCTCAAGTCCGGGCTGCCAGAAGTGCAGATAGGCCATCAATAAATCTGCCTTGAGCTTGGCCTGATCGGCTTGATCGGATCGGCGCAGACTCGCCTCAAACTGCTGACGACGCTGATCAAGTTTGCTCAGCAAGGCTCTTAACTTCTGTTGCAGCCGATGCCGTTCCTGCTGAAACCGTTCCCGATGGAGTTGGTGATGGTAGTACTGATCCAGCAGCTGATGAACACCAGGAACTGGCTGCTGCATCGACCATCCCAATACGGTGTAGCCACTGGCGGTCCAGCCCGGTTGATAGGGCCCCTGTTGGCAGCGCCGCATCCACTCCTGCCAGTAGGCATAGAGAGCCTGCCATTGCCCTGAACTTAGCTCAGTTGTAGGTACACCCCAGTCGATTCCTGCCTGCTGGAGCAGGGTCTGGAGCACACTGGTACTGAGGCCGCGATAGGTCTGCAGCAGCCGTTGATGTAAGGGACCAGGGATGACGGTGAGCTGAGCTTGCCATTGCTCCCAGGACTCTGATACTGAAGGGATCAGCCCCGTGAGCGCGGGAGGGGGTTGATAGATCAGTCCTGGCTGGACAGGCCGCACTCGCGACTGCCGTTCACTGACCCCATGACCACAGGCAACAATATTGTCAGCTGCATTAACCAGGACGATGTTACTGTAACGACCCATGATCTCCAGATAAACTCGCCAGAGGGCGGACTCCCCGGGACGGCGGGCAAAATGCCAGACCAGAACCCGCTCCCAGGGATCGAGAAACTCAAGCTGAGCGAGGGCCAGACCCCGTAGATGCCGCTGCACCACCTGTCCGAAGGCAAAGGGTTCTGCTCCTTTGGGGGGGAGGTGGACAGAGATGCACACGAGCCGCTTGGGGATGCCAGGAGAGTAGCACCCATTCACGAGTCTGGAGGGTGCGCAGACAGAGACAGAGGGTCCATAGATCAAGCTGCTGCAGGGTTTCCACTCGGGCAGGCAGCCAGTGCTCGACCAGATCCTGCTGGACTGCTCTTAAGGTGGTGAGATCAACAGGTTGCACAATCGTGCCCTCCAGGTGAATATCCCTCCGCCAAAGGGAGACAGATGGTCAGGGTACATTCCCAGGGCCTGGAGGTGTCATGCCCCTATTTTCTCATTGACGCTCTCCCGCTGACCTTTGGTTGGTACAGAGAGGAGATTCTTAGGTTGTTGGGGAAGCTACCTTTAACCCCTCGCTAAGCATCTTGACGGTGCATCCCACCGCTGCAAGACCTCGTTGCTTCACCACCTGTGCGGCTGCCACGTCCCGATGGGTTTGATATCCACACTCCCGACAGTGATGCACTCGATCTGACAAGTCTTTTTTACCCGTGACTGTTTGACAGTTAGGACAGATCTGGCTGGTGAAATTGGCATCCACCTCCAAATACAAGACGCCTCGTTTCCAGCACACCCACTTAAGGATCCGAAGAAACTCGCCATGAGCTGCGTCCAGTGTGTGCTTAGAGAACATACCCTTAGCCCATGCCTTGAAGTTCAGCTGCTCAGCAAAGACCATGCCAATGCCTTCGCAAAGACGATGGGCCAGCTTATAAAACCAGTCCTGCCGACAATTGCGGATGTGTTCATGCAGCTTAGCGACCTGCTTCTGTGCCTTGTACCAGTTAGCCGATCCCTTGACTTTGTGACTAGCTCGTTGTTGCAGCAATCGCAGCTTGCGTTGGAGATTCACAAAGAACTTAGGGGCTTTAACTAGCTTGCCATCAGAGGTAGCAAGATAGCTCTCTAGACCAACATCAATGCCCAGTGCCCTGCCGTGCGGTTGTGCTTGTGGCACTTCCACCTCAGCTTGCAGGGTCAACATCACATACCAGCCAGATGCCCGTTTGACCACTTGGGCTTGTTTGATCTCAAAGTCATCTGGAATAGGACGCGACATTCGCATCCGCACCCAGCCGATACCTGGCAGCTTTAGCCGGTCCCCTTGGAGTGGATTTTTACCCAGCTGTGGAAATAACAGCGATCTCATCCTGCCCACTTTCTTAAAGCGAGGGAAGCCGTGACCTTGTTCCCACATAGACACAAACGCCTTTTCCAGACGCCGCAACACCTGTTGAAGCATCTGAGCATGGGCCGCTTGCAGTTCAGGGAAGAATTTACGGGCTTGGGTGAGTGCTTTGCACTGGCTGGCAAAGGTGGGTCTAGGCGCAGCGGCGGGGATGATGTACTCACCCCGCAGAGAACATCTGTCTAGCTGACATGACCTGGACAGATACCAATCTTTGCGCTCAGCCAAGGCATAGTTCCATACCTTGCGAGAGGCTTCAAGCCATTCCTCGTAAAGCTGGATCTGTTGCTGATTGGGCCGCAGTCGATAGGTGTAAGTCAGGTTGAGCATTTTCCCAAGATAGCGAATCTACAGATCGAGTCAACGGTTATTAGGCTCGCATACTCGCTGAGTTGCTTCACCATCACCCCCCAAGTCTATGCCTGAGGCAGGCTTCGCCAACGGCTATGGGCGGAGCACTGCAAATCATTCTTGGTAAGGTGGAGAAATAGGATTAATGCAGAGGCAGCAGGCTGCGAGGAGCAGCTCCCTATGGATGTCCGACTCATTAACATTGGATTTGGCAATATCGTGGCTGCAGCACGGGTGGTGGCGATTGTCAGCCCGGACTCTGCCCCCATCAAACGGATCGTGGCAGATGCGCGCGAGCGGGGACAACTGGTGGATGCCACCTATGGGCGGCGGCAGCGCTCTGTGATCATTATGGACTCCGGACATGTGGTGCTGTCAGCCATTCAACCGGAGACGGTGGCCCACCGCTTTATGACCAGCCGATTAGGTGTATCCGATGAAGATTGAGGTATTCTAGGAAGAACTTTTTCACCCACAGTCTGGTGCTGAGCTGAAACAGCCCTCCGAGCTTATGTCTGATTCGCTTACCCTTCCTGAACCTGGCACCGATCGAGTTACCGGATCGGCTCAGCCAGAGCGGGGAAGGCTGCTGGTTCTGACCGGACCTAGTGGGGTAGGGAAAGGAACCCTGATCGAGCGCTTACTGAAGCAGCATCCCAATTTGCATTATTCCGTCTCGGTGACCACCCGATCGCCCCGTCCCGGAGAAGCAGAGGGCATTCACTATTACTTCTGCTCCCGTGAAGAGTTTATCGCCCTGCGGGAATCCGGGGGACTGCTGGAGTGGGCTGAATATGCCAATAACTTTTATGGAACTCCGCTCAGGCCTCTGCAGAACCAATTAGAACAGGGGTATGACGTGCTTCTAGAGATTGAATTGGCGGGCTCGCGCCAGGTGGTCAAGGTGTGGCCAGAAGCGATCCGCATCTTTCTTAAACCCCCCTCTCTACAGGAGTTAGAACGCCGTCTGCGTGAACGGGCCCAGGATTCTGAAGCGAGTATTCAGCAGCGGTTAGATCAGGCGAGTGCTGAGCTGCAGGCGATCCAGGAATTTGACTATGTGATTGTTAACGACAATATCGAGCGTGCCCTTAAGGAACTGGAGCTTTATCTTTACGACTCTCCCGCCGAGTAAACTGACTTGCCAAACAAAAGGAGGCCAGTCTGGACCAACCTCCTCTGATGTATGGATGGATCCCTCGGCGCTATAAGGTCGCTGCCACCAGTTGAGGACTACGTTCACTGCGCACCACCAGGCCTTTCTCCGCTTCTAGATCAAGGGTGACCTGCTCACCGGACTGGATATCGCCTCGTAGCAAGGCTTCTGCCAGCGGATCTTCCACCAGACGCACGATGGTGCGGCGCAGCGGTCGTGCCCCATAGGTGGGGTCGTAACCCTGACTGACCAGATAATCCTTGCCTGCCGGGGTAACCGTGAGATGGATCTGTTGCTGGACCTCCAAACGATCAGTAATCTCCTGGAGAAGCAGGTCGGCCACCTGCCGCAGTTCCTCACGGTTGAGGGCACGGAAGACGATAATATCGTCCAAGCGATTCAGGAATTCAGGCCGAAACACCTGCTGTAGCTCCTCTCGAACCCGTTCCCGCACCGCCTTGTACTGGGACTGGGGGTCTTGATCCGCGAGGGTGTCAAAGCCAAACCCAGCCGAACCTTTCTCCAGAAGCCGCGCCCCCACATTGGACGTGAGGATGATCAGCGTATTTTTGAAGCTGACCCTGCGCCCTTGAGCATCCGTGAGATGGCCATCCTCCAGCAGCTGCAACAACAGGTTGAAGACATCGGGGTGAGCCTTCTCGATCTCATCCAGGAGAACGACGGTGTAAGGACGACGGCGCACAGCTTCTGTAAATTTGCCGCCCTCACCGTAGCCCACATAGCCCGGAGGAGAACCGATCAGCTTAGAGACAGTGTGGGGTTCCATATACTCCGACATATCCAGCCGGATCATGGATTCTTCAGAACCGAAGAGGCTGCTGGCCAGAGCTTTGGCCAATTCAGTTTTGCCCACGCCCGTGGGTCCCATGAAGATAAAGCTGCCCAATGGGCGGTCAGGATCCCGCAGATCAATGCGAGCGCGGCGAATCGCACGGGCCACAGCAGAAACAGCTTCATCCTGACCGATCACCCGCTGATGCAGGGTTTCCTCCAGGTGGATGAGCATCCGGGATTCTGTTTCTGTCAGCTGATTCACCGGGATGCTGTCCAGGCTTCCACCACCTGGGCAATGTCTTCCACCTGCACGGTTG
>JAAUUJ010000119.1 GCA_012030715.1 Synechococcaceae cyanobacterium SM2_3_1
TTGCCGCAGGCGGCAGTGTGCCTCCCCCCCGATCTCACCGATGCTCTGGTGGTCTACGCCGCCACCTTCCTGCCCCCTAACCTGCGCACCCCTGCGAATCTGGCCGCCGTGGTCAATGCCCTCGATCCCAGTGCCAATCTCTCCCCAGATGACATTCTCGCCATACCTGGAGAAAGCCTCTCCGGTGGCGTCACCCTTACCCCAGTGGTTTCCAACCGTCCCGCCGGATCCTTCCAGATCTCGGTGCAGGATGCAGGTCTAGCCACCGCTAGCTTCACAATTGAGAATGCAGCTTTTATCAAACTACCGCTGACGGTTTTCCCTGGCTTTACCACCTATGTGGCTGAGCCCAGCTCCAGTCTGCTGAGCATTGAGTTTGGTCAGGTGGATATTGAGGGTGTGGGTGACGACGACTGCATCATTGTGCACGAATTGGGTGGAGATCCGCTGATTGCCGCCAACCAGATCGCCACCAGTGCTGCCTGTGGAGATGCTCCCTTTGTCCGGGGTGTGGCCGTAGATCTGCTGGAAGATGTGAACGCTGAGCTGATCGATGTGGCTCCCAACGGAACCCAAGCGGTGCTGGTGGGTAGTGATGACCTCACCCTGATTGGGATCAGTGGCAACAGCCTTTCTATCATTGATGAGTTTGACTTTGATGATCTGGATGTGACAACTCCCACTGGATTCATGGGAGCCGATTTCACAGGCGTGGATATCAGCCCCGATGGCTCCTTTGCCCTGGTGGGTGTCAAGGAAGAGGATGATGCCACCAATGGTTTGATCCTGGCTGTAGAACTCCCCTCACTCAACATCCTGGCTTCAGTGGAGGTGGGTGTCGGTCCTGACTCAGTGGCGATCGCGCCCGATGGTCTGTACGCAGCTGTGGCTAATGAAGCGGAGGGAGATGAAGAAAATCTTCCCGATCCCCCTCCTGGAAGTATCTCGATCCTGGATCTGACAGATCTGGGCAATGGCAACCTTACCGAAACCACTCAGGTCGATATCACCGGTGGATCGATCCTCTTCTCCGATGATCCTCAGCCTGAAACCGTGAAGATCACCCCAGACAGCGGCACTATCATTGCTTCCCTGCAGGAGAATAACGCTGCCAGCCTGATCACGGTCAATGGAACGGATGGGAATGGGGTTCCCAATTCCTTCACTGTGAATAATGTCAGTCTGGGTGTGCGGACTGTCCAGGGGATCAATGTCGATGGAGATGTGGGCGAAGGGGACTGCCTCAGCAGCAATGGCTACGCCGATGCCCTGCCTCCTGCCACTTTCGACTCCGCTCGTGAACCCGATGGTCTGGCGATCACCTCCAACTTCCCCTGGTTTGTTACCGCCGACGAAGACAACGTGGCCGCAGCGCTGAATGGTGTCCCTGGTAGTCCCTTCGGATCCCGTAGCATCAGCGTTTTCAACCTCTCAGGCACTCTACTGGGCGACAGCGGCAACACCATTGAAGAATCGGTGGTGGATCTGCGTCTGCCCATGCGCTGCGAAGATAAGGGACCCGAGCCCGAAGTGGTGGATACCGGAGTCATTGGTGGCCGTACCCTGGTCTTTACCTCCCTGGAGCGCTCCGATGCCATCACCATTCATGACATCACTACACCCAGCAACATTGAGCTGGTGGATACTGTGGTTCTGATTACCGATCCAGGTAGCCCTGACTATGTGGTGGGCAACGATGTGGAAGCTCAACTGGAACCGGAAGGCATTGTCTTTATCCCGGGCACTAATCAGATCGTGACCGCTAACTCTGGCAATGACACTGTCAGCCTGGTGCAACTGACCGTCAATCCATAATCTCCTGCCGATCCAGGCTTCAATCGCTACAGACCAGTCTCCACAGGATCACTCCTGTACCGGAGGCTGGTTTTTTTCTGGCTTGATTCCTTCGCCAAAATGACTAAAAAAAAAGAGTGCCCAAAGGACACCCTGTAAAAGCCTTCATTTAAAACGTCTGTTATCGTGATCGATGGACAGCGAAAGGATCAGGCCTGGGCATAGTGAAGATGCCGCAGTAATAAACCTTCACTTCGGGTGATCACATCCTCAGGACTGGAAAATAGCTCAACCGCTCCACCTCGATGCCATCCTTACACAGGATCAGGGTGGGCAGAGACTTGACCTGAAAGCGATAGGCCAGCAGGAAGTTCTGATCCACATCAATCGGCACCAGCTGCAGGGAACCATTCCACTCCGTTGCGAGACGCTGCATGATCGGTTCAACCATGCGACACAAGCCACACCAGGGTGCGCCAAAATTTAGCAGCACGTAGGGGCTTACGGTCAAAAGGGTATGGTTTGACACGTCCACCTGAGTCCGCAAGATCTATCTCCTGAATTATTAAAGATTGCTTTGGGATCATGCTACCAGGCAACACGGCTGGCTGCGGAGATCATCTGCGAATGAAAAAGATAAAAAATAATAACGAAACTTAGGACTCCGCCATACGCCCAGCGGAAATACTCACGCAGATCAAAATGCTGACGCCCCTGCATGATGGCCAGAAAAGGCAGGACCGAGGTTCGCTGCCGCAGATCACGAAAAGCCTGACCATATTTGCGCTCCAGCCGCAGATCCCCATGCCAAACGGCGAATAGATGATAAGCAATTAAACCTATCGATGTTACGACCATGAACGAGGATCCAATCCAGAGGGCGTGGGCTACACACCAGATCACCTGACCCACCATTTGGGGATGACGGGTGACCCGGATAATACCACTCTCAAACAGGTGCAATTCTGGCTGTTGCAACGCAGCCACCTCCAGCAAATTAAAGGTTGCCGGGTAGAGAAATAGAAAAGACACCGCAGAGAAGGTAATCACGACCGGTCTTACCCAGGGCTGATCCTGCAGGGTCCAGAGTTGCCTGCCGTCATAGCGATGATTAAAAAAATAGATCAGCAGCAGGAGGGCTAGAGTAATGGAGATCAGGGCAAAGAAGACCCGATACAACCGTGCTCCCCACACCTGCTCTCCCCAGGGCCGCAGATAGGCCAGGCCACTATGGGCACAGCCAAAACCGCCAATTAACGCCAGTATGGTCCAGTGGGAAACCAGGGAAAGCGTAGACTGCAAGATCATGACTCCGACTCAAAAGGGGTGCCCCGATTTTAGGCGATGCTGACCTCCAAATCCCGTTCACCCTGAACCCGATCACTGCTTCTAGATTTCGGTACACTCAAGGTGTCAACCGTAGAAATTTTATTATGAAGTATTCCTCTATACCCACCATGATCATATCTGTGGCTCTGGGATTTCTGTCACTGCCGCTTCTGGCGCAGGCTCAGCCCGCCACCGGAACCCTGCAGATGATCCGGGAAACGGGTCGGATTCGCATTGGTCATCGCCTCAGTTCTGTGCCGTTTTCTTATTTGAATGATGCCGGAGAACCTGTGGGGTATGCCATTGATCTCTGTCTCAAGATTGTGGAGTCCCTGCGTATCAGTCAGCAGCTACCCGATCTCACCGTTGAGTATCTGCAGGTGGATACACAAACCCGAATTCCGCTGGTGGCCAATGGATCGGTGGATCTGGAATGTGGTTCCACCACCAATACCCTCAGCCGCCAGGAGGAGGTGAGCTTTTCACCGATCACCTTTATTACGGGGGTGAAGCTGCTGGTGAAACAGGACGCGGGGATTACAGGGATCGCTGACATGGCCGGGAAAACGATTGGGGTCCTCCCCGATACCAGTACCGAGCGGGTGATCAGTAGTATTGTCCAGGAGCAGGGAATCGACGCCCGCATCTTTAATCAGATTGCCGATCATGACGAAGGCTTTGTAGCCCTGCAGGAAAATTTGATCGATGCCTATGTCACCGATGACATCCTTCTCTTTGGCCTGCGACAGGGGGCTGCCGATCCCAATGCCTATGCCGTGGTGGGCGAGTTTCTCTCCTATGAACCCTATGGCATTATGCTGCGCCGTAACGATGCAGACTTTGAGCTGGAGGTGAATCGGGCATTATCACAGCTGTTTCGTTCTGGTGAGATTGTGCCGCTTTACCAAAAGTGGTTTAATCCCCTGGGTGTCGAGCTTACCTCTGATTTTGAGGCGGCGATCCGGCTTCAGGCTTTGCCAGAATAGTGACGGCATCATCCTACAGGCGTAGGCGTGCGTAATCCCCTGGAGGAATAGAGCTGCTGGCGGGCAGTTTGACAGTCCTGATGGATCTGGGCTGTGAGCGCCTCTAGAGAGTCAAACCGTTGTTCCGGTCGCAGAAAGCTCACCAGTTCTGCAGCCAGGTAAAGGCCGTAGAGATCCCCCTGCCAGTCCAGGAGATGCACTTCTACGGTGCGCTGGAGTCCAGAGACCGTGGGTCGCAACCCGACGTTCATCACACCGGCGAGCGGCTGGGCCTCTTGGGGATGATGAACCCAGACACTGTACACCCCATCCCTGGGGAGATATTTTTCTGGGGGAAGCTGCAGGTTCGCCGTAGGAAAGCCCAGCTGCCGTCCCCGTTGATCTCCCCTGACCACCGTTCCCTCTAAACGGTAGCCCCGCCCCAACAACAGATTAGCCATCGACACTTCTCCCTGATCCAGGGCCGCCCGAATGCGAGAGCTGCTAACTCGTTCCCCCTGCAGCTGAATTTCGGGAATAATATCCACCTGGATCCCCCGTTGTTGTCCCCAGTCCGCCAGAGTTCTGGCATTGCCAGCGCGTTGGTGGCCAAAACAAAAATCCCACCCCACACTCAGCTGTTGGACTTGCAAACCCTGCTCCAGAACTGTGGCAATAAAATCATGGGGTGGCTGGACCGCCAGATCTTCGGTAAAGGGGAGTTGCACCAGCTGCTCTACCCCCAGTTGCTGCAGCAATTGTTGTTTCTCCTGAGGAGGGGTAAGGAGCAACCGCGGTTGCCCACTCAGCACTTCCTGAGGATGGGGATAAAACGTCAGCACCGTCCGGATCGCTATGGTGGAGCTGAGCACAGGCTGGAGTACCTGCTGATGACCACGGTGGAGACCGTCAAAATTACCGATGGCGGCGGCGACCGGTTTGCGGACCTGCTGGAGCGTTAGGGCAACATACACAGGGGCGATCCTCTCCTTACTTGATCCAGTACCAGGTCAGGGAACACAAAAGACTACTCACCCCAATGCAAGCCAGGGTGAAGTGAACCCGCTGCAAAATCGGTCCGATCTCATGCTGGACTATCAGCCGATGCCGCGTGATTTCTGCTGCCGTTTTGCGATACATGGCTGTGTCATACCAGCCCGTTTCCTCATAGAGAATCTGGGGTTGGTGCAGTCGCCGCTGCACGTAGAGCCAGCCCAGATCCAGACGGATCAGAACAATCAGCAGCAGAAAATTTGCCCCTAAACAGGTCACTAGCGCAAAGGGTAGCCAGGACTGCGGTAAAGAAAAACTTGCGGCAGACAGTGGACTGCAGAAGAGGCAACAACCTGCCCAGCACCATACCACCCCCCTGATGTAGATCCCCAGCGAGTGCGTCGGCCAGCCAAAAAACCGAGACTGCATCAGTTCCTGATACTGGCTCAAGGGGCGCTGCTCTACAGGCACAGCAGCAAGGGCAGGATCAGAGGAAAGACTTGGATCAGGCATGAAGGCAAAGGAAACTGCCGTGCAGTCTGTTAAGGAACTTCATCAATCACCCCAATTATAATGGTGCGGCTGAAAGCCTGCAGATCCCCCTGATAGCGGGGACATGCGAGGTGAGGGACAACTCCCGTTCAAGGTATCTTGGAAGGTATAAAGGAGAGGTCCTATCGCCACCTGATCGTGTCGTCTGATGAATGAAGCGCCTCAACAGGTCAGCCCTTACATCGTCCTGATGGCTCCTGACGGGACTTCCATGAAAGTGGTCCTGAGTGGGGCTAGTTCCTGGTCGCTGGGGCGAGATGACGACAATGACATTGTGCTCCGGGACAACAGTGTTTCTCGCCACCATGCCATCCTTCAGTATCTGGACAGCAACAGCATTTATCTGATTGATCTGGGCAGCACTAACGGCTCCTTTGTTAATGAACGGCGGGTCAGCATTCCCACCCTGCTCCACAACGGGGATCAACTCACCCTGGGGCAGTCAGAAATTGAATTTCATGGCGATCTTCCCCCTCCGGAAGAATTGCAGGACTCTCTCCCGGGCAGTACAGCCAAAACGTCGGTGCTCCACCTGCGCCGTCTGATCTCAGTGATGGTGGTGGATATTCGTGGTTTTACTCAGCTCACGCAACTGGTGGATGAACGGCTCCTTTCTAAAGTTCTGGGGGAATGGTTCCGGCTGGCAGGCACCATTATTCGCCAAAAGGGGAGCAGTGTCGATAAATACATCGGGGATGCCATTATGGCCGTCTGGCTGCATGGATCGGTGCAGGAAGAAGGAGAACCGGAGCATCCCCCTTCTCGACCTGACGTGCTGCCCATCTTTAAGGCCCTGGCGGAATTGTTTGAGATGACCCAGGCGTTGAATGAGCGCTTCCCGGAGCTTCCCCAACCCATTCGCCTTGGGGCAGGGATCAATACTGGCTATGCGATTGTAGGGCAAATGGGCACGGGAGAACGGCAGGAGTACACGGTGATTGGGGATACGGTCAATGCCGCCTTCCGCCTGGAGAGCGTCACCCGCATGCTGGATGCCGATTGGGCCATTTCCGAAGAAACCCACGCTGCCCTCTGGGCCCAAAGGCAATCTTCTCCCGCCAAAACCTTCTTTAGCTGTGAAGATGTCAACCTGAAGGGCTATTCCAAAACCCATCGAGTCTACTACTGTCGTTTCCATGAGGTTCAGGAGTTCCTCCAGTCGGTCGTGGCCTAGGCCCCTGGGTGGGTCTGGGATCTGGGTTCCTAGATAAGCCGTCCATCCGAGAGAACAGTCTCAGCTCCAGATTTCACCACCGCTTCTGCCGATCCACAGAGTTTGATCCCCACCAGTTTCACCTGCAGCAAGGTTCGGTCCAGATCCTGAGGATCAATGCACATCATATTCATCTGGTAGGCGGCTTTCATTTCATCCGCGGAGCAGACCGTTTTCAGCTGATTTTGTTGGTCAACACTAATCTCACGGGCCAGCAATTCCAGGAGCACCAGCACCCGAGCATATTCCGGCAGATGGGGGCCTGCTTGCAGAAGCTGAGATAGAGTCGTGGCCTTGCTGGCTTCAGGATCATACCCGCAGCTGTGCAGTTGTTGATCCAGCAATCCGCCCTGCACAATCCGGTTCACACCCCAGCAAAATCCCAGAAGTAGGGGATCCGCAGACGCAGAGATCTGACGAGGACGCAGCAGGGGAATCGGGGGGTGGGCAAGGGAGGCCTGCAAATAGGCACGGGCCCAATCCACCTCCAGAGTCGGTTCTGCTGCATACACCCAGCCCCAGGAACTGATCTGCAATGGCCAGGGAAAGGGTAGCCAGGGCTGAGTTAAAGATTGAAGCCTGGTCTCTTCCAGTCCCAGCTGTTGACGGGCACACTCCTGGGGATGAAGAGAGGGGGAAGCGGACATACCGATCTCATAAAGGGGGATAGAGGTCTTCAATCATGGGGAGACAGCGGAGGGCAATAATGTCATCCAGTCCTGGATTTTAGTAAAACGGAAGGGACCTGCCAGGGCTCCCCAAACCTGTTCATGGGTATCCGGATCATAGCCGCGATCGTGACTTTGAAATTCCTGAGCCGACAGATAGACCCGTGAAGTCAGATAGGTTTTGCGCCCCTGCCGCTGCACCCAACAGCGTGCCCCAGGTTGATTTTCCCCTCGAAAGCCTTCTCCATCCTTGTAAAGCAATAGATCGCAGTCGGGCAGATAGATCAGATCATCTTTTTGCATCGCATCTAGCCGTTGAGCCTGCTCTCGTCCCCCCCCTTTCCAGCGCTCCACCTGATTAGGACGATAATTGCGAATGGTAATCGCCTCCTCCGTTAGGATCAGCTCCACCACCGCACTGCGGTAAGGATCCTCAAGATGACCCTTGTAGGCCTGTTCCACATAAAACCCGATCCCTTGAAAACCGACCAGGGCAGGGGACGATAACACACCTGAATCTGGGCAAAAAAGGGGGGATTCTCCAGGGCCTGCTCCTGATTGTGAAAATCTCCGGCCAAATAGCTGGCGCAGTTGAACAGATCCGTTGGGGTGAGATGACCAATCATCCTGTCATCCTCCTACTGTTGGTATCGCAGCTGCTGATCCGGGGGGGACAGCTGACATTGTCCCTAGACTAGCCTCCCGTGGCATCAACTCGATCTAAAGCAGGGACCCAGTAAAGATATGTGATGAACACCTTACCTTCTCTTCATGGAAAAAAAACGCTGTCTGTCTCCACCAATCAGCGATCAAAACATAAACTCCCTCAGAGAAGTTATTAAAACTTCATTAATAAATGTAATTCAGCCTGACTTCGTTCGGAGAAAAAGCGTTTTCGGTAAAGCCTTACACAGATTTTGGGCCTGATACATCATCGTTACATATCTTGAATTGTCGAGATGCCATCTCTTGGTAGAAAGGAACAGGTAGCTGGCTGAAAAGTTGGCCTTTCACAGATGTGTCTTCAGGTTCAAGATCCTGAGGGTGTGAAGTCGTCAACGCTTTGGCCTGCTGATGCCGGAATTCGCACTTGCAGTTCATTGACAGGTGCCATGGGTTCTCAGTGGCTCATGGTGCTGGGTAGAGTTTTCTCTAGAGGTGCAGTTGCATGATCTGTAACTGCAGGTACTGCTAGCTGGAGATCGGATCCGGTTTAACAATCACTCTGCTTTGGTATCAATTTTTTGGAAAGGAGCAATAATCATGAACGATGTATTCGGCAAAGTTGTCGCCCAAGCCAACAACAAAGGCACCTATCTAACTGAAGATGAATTTTCTGCTCTGCAGCGTGTGTTGTCCGATGCAAACAAGCGTCTGGATGCGGTTAACCGTCTCACCAGCAATGCGTCCAAAATCGTGACTGATGCTGCCCGCTCACTGTTTGCTGAAGAGTCCAATCTGATTGCTCCTGGTGGGAATGCCTATCCGGCTCGTAACATGGCTGCTTGCCTGCGCGATATGGATATCATTCTGCGTTACATCACCTACGCGGTTGCCTCTGGTGATGTGAGTGTGCTGAATGAGCGCTGCCTGAATGGTCTGCGGGAAACCTATCAGGCTCTGGGTGTTCCAGGTGCTTCTGTGGCCAACGGCGTGCAAAAAATGAAGGTTGCGGCTGTCGCGATTGTCAACGATCCCAATGGGATTACCCGTGGCGATTGCAGCGCCCTAGTCTCTGAGCTGGAAACCTACTTTGATCGCGCTGGTTCTGCGGTTTCCTAGTCGTTAAAGACGATAACTTTCCTCCTTTTTGTCCAGATTTTGTCGCGCAATTTAATTTTATTTCAGGAGATTGAGATATGCAGACCCCCATCGTTGATGCGATTGCAACCGCCGATAGCCAGGGCCGTTACCTGAGCAACAGCGAACTCCAGGCTATTGATGGCCGTTTCAAGCGCGCCACCGCCAGTATGGAAGCCGCTCGGGCCCTTTCCAGCAAAGCCAATGATCTGGTGAACGGTGCTGCCAGTGCTGTCTATGCCAAGTTCCCCTACACCACCCAGATGACGGGTGCGAACTATGCCTCTACTCCCGTAGGCAAGGCCAAGTGCTCTCGCGACATCGGCTACTACCTGCGCATGGTGACCTACTGCCTGGTAGCAGGTGGCACTGGCCCCATGGATGAGTACCTGCTGGCAGGGATCCGTGAGATCAATACCTCCTTTGAACTCTCCCCCAGCTGGTATATCGAAGCCCTGAACTACATCAAGTCCAACCATGGTCTGTCGGGTCAGCCGGCTGTTGAAGCCAATGCCTACATTGACTATGCCATCAATGCGCTGAGCTAAGCCCAAGCGGCTAGCACACAACAGCCGATACCTGCAGCTGGGGTGGTCGATGACTGGGTTCTGCAGCTACTGGGTGGCAACTCCCAGAGTGGGGGAATCGAGTCAGGGTGCCCCAGCTTGTTTGTAGTTATTGCTCATCAGGACTGATCAATTATCAAGACGATGGAAGGGGGATGACCATGACCGCCATAGCTGCTGCCGCTCGCCTGAACGTGAGTGGCTGGACCGAAACCTGGACGCTAGAGCGTCGGCCTGACCAGTCGGAAGCAGAACTGTCAGGCATTATTCGTGCCGTTTATCGGCAACTGTTTGGCAACGATCATCTGTTCGGGTCTGATGTGGAAGATCTGGCCAGTGCTGAATCCCTGCTGCGCCACAATAACCTGACGGTAAAAGAGTTTGTGCGTCTGGTAGCAAAATCCGGGGCGTATAAGCGTCGCTTTCTCTATCCCAATTCTCAGACCCGTGCGATTGAACTCAATTTCAAGCATCTGCTGGGGCGAGCACCAGCCACCGCCAAAGATATTGCTGACCATCTCGATCTTTACCAGCGCAAAGGCCACGAGGGGGAAGTGGATTCTTATCTGGACAGTGTTGAGTACGCCGAAGCCTTTGGAGACAATATTGTCCCTTATCCCCGTGGGTTTCAAACCCGTAAGGGACAGGTGATGAGCGAGTTCCCCAATTCCTTCAACCTCTACCAGGGCTATGCCAGCAATGATCGGGCCCAGGGACGGCAACCCCGCCTTTATCCCACGCTGGCCACAGGCTTGACCCCCGCGATTCGCAGTGCAGCAAGCATGCAGGGTACACCCTCTGGACGGCATCTGGGGCCCCCCACCGGACGGTCTAGCGAGATGTTCTGCGTGGAAGTAACCGGGCTCCTCAACCCTGCCTCCAGCCTGACCACCTCCGAAACCTATCGGCGAGCTAATCAGCGATTTTTTGTGGCTGGCAACAATCTTTCCGGGACATTGCAGCGGATCCTGCGCTCCGGAGGTCGGGTGGTCAGCGTGCGCCGCGCCTGAAAACCGCCTGTCGAACCAGTTTGTTTTTCAAACAATTGCTTTAAATTTGGGAGTTAATATGTCAGCAATTTCTGTTGCCGCTCGTCTGGGGGTCAGCCCCTACACCGAGACAGCCCCTGTCGAATTGCGTTCTGATGTCTCTGAGGCTCAACTGGGACTGGTGCTCCGAGCTGTCTATCGCCAGGTTTTGGGGAATGACTATCTCTTCGGGACCGATGCCGCTGAGTTGAAGGAACTGGAATCCCTCCTGCGCAATCGTGGCCTGTCTGTGCGGGAATTTGTCCGGTTGGTGGCCAAGTCTGGAGCCTACAAAAAGCGGTTCCTCTACCCCAATTCCCAGACCCGTGCGATCGAACTCAATTTCAAACACCTGCTGGGTCGTGCTCCTACCGATGCCAAAGACATTGCCAAGCATCTGGATCTTTACCAGACCGAGGGACACGATGGGGAAGTGGACTCCTATATCGATAGCCGTGAGTATCTGGAGTCCTTTGGGGAGAATATCGTTCCCTATCCGCGGGGATTTGTCTATCGTCCTTCCTTTCAGTCCAAGGACTTTACCAATAGCTTCACCCTCTATCAGGCTACGCCACCAATGATCGCTCTCAAGGGATCCAGCCTCGCCTGATGACCACCCTGGGCATGGGTATGGCCCCGGCGGTACGAGCCTCAACCAAAGCGGGAAGTCCTAACCCCCCTCATCTGGGACCTGCACCTGTAGGCTTATCAAGTGATATGTTCTCGATCGAGGTCTCTCGCTTGAAGAATCCCCCTTCAGCCCTGGCCACCTCCAGTCGGGTCCGTCGCTCCAATCAACGCTTACTGGTGTCCTATGATCAGCTCACCATGACGCTACAGCAGGTGCTGCGCAGCGGCGGGCAGGTGATCAGCGTTCGTCGCGTCAAATAGGCTGGCAATTTCACCGTTAAGATGAGTAGGCTCCCCTCTCGCGGGGGAGTTTTTAATCTTTAGGATGTATGGACAGGATCACAGATCCTTGTCAGAGAGAAGATCTGGAACAAGATTGTGGAGCAGACGATTCTGAGCATGGTGAGGGCAGAGACAGACGGATCTGAACACGGACCTGTGCTTACCGTTGCGGCACAAATCGAGAAATTGTTGGCCGGGGATGCATCCGAGCGTTACTATGCCGCCTGGTGGTTGGGGCGAGTTCGGGCCCAGGAAAGCGTGACTGCCCTGATTGATGCACTGGGCTACGCGGAAGATCGAACCCCAACGGGAGCCTATCCAGTCCGCCGCAATGCCGCTCGGGCGCTCGGAAAACTTCAGGACCCTGAAGCCATTCCGGCCTTGAGCCAGAGTTTACAGACCGGAGATGCGCTGCTTAGCGCCGCAGTGGTGCAGGCTTTGGGGGCCATTGCCCAAGATCATCCTGAACATCAGGTTGCGGTGGGCCAGCGGTTGCTGCAAGAGCTCCCCCCTCTGCAGGCCATCGATCCAGCAGCTGCGCCAGTGGATGGGTTGCTGGAGTCTCTGATTGAGTCCCTGGGAGATCTGAAGTACCTGGCAGCCGTGGATACCGTGACCTCCTATCAGCAGCATCCTTCCGTGCGGGTCCGCTGTGCTGCTGCCAGAGCTGGGTATCGGCTGACCCAGGATCCTGCCTGTGTTGAACCCCTCCTGGTGGTGCTTCAGGACGAGAATATCCATCTCCGGCGGGCAGCGCTGTTAGATCTGGGAGCCTCTGGCTATTTGCAGGGCGCTAATGCCATTGCAGCTGCTCCTGTAGAAACCAACATCAAGCTCCTGGCCCTCAAGGCGCTTCTGGATGGGCATCTGCCCCAGGATCCAATTCCCGCTGCGGTGCTGCCCGTCCTCGCAATGCTGGATGATCTGATCTAACTGATTTCTACCGACTTTCTATTCTTGTGGGCCATGACCATGCTTGCGAACAGCCAACTGCAATCGGACCTCCATCCTCTGATCCAGCGTCTGGCGGCAGGAACGCTTGACACCTGGAATCAGATCCTACCGCTGCAGCCCTATACCCTACCCCAGGATCTGGGTTATGTGGAGGGTCGCCTCGAAGGAGAAAAGCTGGTGATCGAGAACCGCTGTTTCCAAACCCCCCAATTTCGCAAACTGCATCTGGAACTGGCCAAGGTTGGCAGTCAGCTGGATATTTTGCACTGTGTCATGTTCCCACACCTGACCTATGCTCTGCCTATGTTTGGCTGCGACCTTGTGGCTGGGCGAGGTCAGATCAGTGCGGCGATCGTTGATCTTTCTCCGATAGCACCCACGGAAGCAGCAAAGCCAGGGTCAGCCACGGAGATCCCGCTAGCGCATTTGTACGAATCAAGGTTGCAGTCACTCCTCCTTCAACACGAGCAGTTTAGTCAGCGTCGCCCTCTGCCCGCATGGGGCGATATTTTCTCTCCTTACTGCCTCTTCATTCGACCTGAAGACCTCAAGGAAGAACAGGCCTTTCTTGATCTGTGTCTGGAGTATCTCAGGATCCACTGCCAGGCAGCACTACAAGCCCAGCCCGTAGCCGATCCAGAGCTGGTCTTAGGCGGCCAACAGCGCTACTGTCTGCAGCAGCGGCAGAATGATCGCACCCGCCGAGTGTTGGAAAAAGCCTTCGGTCCAGACTGGGCCGATCA
>JAAUUJ010000013.1 GCA_012030715.1 Synechococcaceae cyanobacterium SM2_3_1
GGCGTCGATCTTTGGGGGTGATCCATTGACTTAGCTGAACTTGCAGTTGACGATAGAGCAGGGGGACGGTCATTGGGTTTGTTGCTTGTGTGGAAACTTCAGCATCCCATATCGTTCCCCACTCTGCCTCTCCTACCTCTCCCTCATCCTTGCTATATCTCGCTTTCAGGACTTTTCTGCACCACTAAGCGATTACCCACGGAAGTTGATCTACATCTCTACAGCAAAGGCATCCTTTCGGGAGAAATGCAGTGGGTTTCTGGGCATGGCCTTGCAAGGCAATAGCAAATGAGAATTTCATGAAAACAGGATTTTCGTAGCAGACAATACCGATCTTGAATTGACAGGTTGTTAGCGTCAGCCTCAATCACAGTCGTACTCTCAATGACACTTAAACCAGGGACACCAGAAGAAATTGCTCAGATTGCCGATCGATAGGTTCTCAACTTATCTCAGCAAGACCTTATTTCTTTTCAGGGACTTATTGCCGGATCATTGGGTTCCTATGACCTTATTGATAGACTGACAGAACCCTCTTTCCCACTGAATTATGTTCGCACTTCTGGTTATCCCCCTGATCCCAAAGAAAGCCCCCTCAATGCCTGGCATTGGAAAAAAGATATCACGGGTACAGAGACTGGCAAGCTAAAGGGTAAGACTGTTGCCATTAAAGACAATATCTGTGTTTGATATCTGTCCATACTGGCAGGATGCCAAAATATTGCAAGCCGCCCATGCACTGGAACAACGGCGGCTCTAGCGCCTAAACTCAATCTCAATCCTTGGTCCTCAAGATTATCAAGGCTATGACTGCAAACACTGCTGCGGTTCCGATCAAGGCTCTCGCTTTCGATGCATATGGCACCCTCTTTGATGTGAACTCTGTCACAACCACAACCGAGGAACTATTTCCTGGCTCCGGCAAGAAAATCAGCCAGATCTGGCGTCTGCAGCAGTTGCAATACACCTGGCTCCTCAGCTTAATGGGCCACCACCATGATTTTTTCTGGGTAACAGAGCAAGCTCTACGCTTTGCCTGCCAGTCCCTCAACCTAGAGCTCGCAGATAGTAGCTTGCAGAGACTACTGGATCAGTATGGGAAGTTATCCACTTATCCAGAAGTCGCAACAGCATTGAAAACGCTTGGCGAACAATATTCTCTGGCAATCTTGTCAAATGGATCTCCAGCCATGCTCAGCACTGTGGCAGCTAATGCTCAGCTTATTAATCTCTTCAGCCATATTCTCAGTGCAGAGCCAGCAGGGATCTTTAAGCCTAACCCAAAAGTCTATCAGCTTGCTGTTGATGCTTTTGGGTTCCCCGCATCAGAAATCGGTTTTGTTTCTTCTAATAATTGGGATGTCTCTGGGGCAAAAGCCTTTGGATTCCAGACTTATTGGCTGAATCGTTCTGGGCAACCTGGCCTAACATTGGGTTTTCCAGCTGATCATGTCTTTCAGAACATGTCCGATTTGGTAGCGATGCTGCAATTGCCCTAATTGTGCTTTCTAGAAAAAAGTTGATTAGTATACAATCTATCCTGAAATCCTATAGAGAATAGGCTATGGAATACATCCTTTTTTTGGATCGCACATCGCAAAAAACTGGCTCCTCATCAATTGATTAGGATGCAACAGTGTCAACATACTAGCAGTCAGTTAAAAACGAAAGAAAAAAGAAAACCAATTTAAGTATCAGCTGCTACAAAGCGCTAGCGCAATGATTGTTAGGCTGACAGCTACTTATGGGCAAAACATTCACAGGATCTGTTCGGGATTGAGATAGGCATCCTGAGTCCTGGAGTAAGGTTTTAAATTGTGAGGCTTCTTAGATGAAACGGCGATCTTTTGTTCAGTCTGCATCTGCCACAATGGCAGGCTTAAGCCTGTCTTATCTTGCTAGACAAGCAAAGGCCCAAGAGGGGGATATCAAAGTCGGAGTTCTCTTCTCACTCACTGGTGGTCTAGCTATTGTCGAAAAGTCACTGAGTGACGCTACCTTGATGGCCATTGAAGAGATCAACGCAGCAGGTGGTATCAACGGCAGCCAGATTGTTCCCATTGTTGAGGACGGGGCTTCTGACACGAAGGTCTTTGCTGAAAAAGCCCGTAAGCTTGTGATCAGAGATAAGGTGGCAACCGTTTTTGGTTGTTACACTTCTGCCAGCCGCAAAGCTGTCTTACCTGTTTTCGAACAGCGGAACCACCTCCTCTACTACCCTACTTACTATGAGGGACGAGAGTGCTCTCTCAACGTCATCTATACAGGTGCGGTCCCCAACCAACAGCAAGCAAACTTTGTCCCCTGGATCATGGAGAACTTGAATGCTAAGAAGTTCTTTATTGTGGGATCAAACTACATTTATCCCAAAGAAATGTCCCGAGTTTGCCAGATCTTACTGAAAGAAAACGGTGGCGAGGCAGTCGCGGATGAATATTTGCCTTTAGGTCATAGTGAGTGGGCGCCTCTGGTCAACAAGATCAAAGAAGTGAAGCCAGATGTCGTCTACTCAAACGTTGTCGGTGACTCGGTTGTTGCCTTTTACAGAGAATTTAAGAACCAGGGCTTTACGCCTGAGACACTTCCCATCTGTGCAACTGTAACCAGTGAAATTGAAGTCGCAGCGATGGGACCTGAGTTTGCTGCAGGTCATTACACGTCCTTCCCCTACTTCCAGGCCATTGACTCTAGCGTCAACCAAGCATGGGTTAGTCGGGTGAAAGACAAATTTGGTCAGGATGCCGTAACGCACCATGCTATGGAATGTTCCTACTGGCAGGTTTACATCTTTAAGCAAGCGGTTGAGCAGGCTGGATCTCTAGAACCTGCCGCGATTCGAGAGGCAACGCTCGGACAAGAGTACGACGCACCAGTCGGCAAAGTCCGGATCGATGAGAATGCCCACGCCTACTTAACCCCCCGTATTGCCCAGACTCAACCGGATGGCCAGTTCCAGGTAGTAAATGCCTTTGATGAGCCCTTAAAGCCCCTGCCTTACTCTGCTTACGGTGAAACAGCAGACAATCTATTCTGCACCTCAACAGGCGCCGATCCAGAAAAGGTGAGAGGTATCACAGAATCTTGATCTGCTGAGTTTTCTAGTTGTTTTCTCGGCAGTAGGTGGCCCTGCTGCTGTAGAACTTTCCGCTCGCTGTTGTTACCTTCTGAATCTATGCTCGGCAGTATTATTACGGGTCTCAGTATCGGCTCTATCTTTCTGTTAGTTGCCCTGGGACTGACGGTTATCTACGGCAGTATGGGCGTGATCAACATGGCCCATGGTGAGTTGATCATGCTTGGGGCCTATGGGGCAGTTTTTGCCGAGAAGTATCTCAGCATTCCGTTTCTGCTCTGCTTACCTCTGGCTTTTATGATCACAGGCTTCATTGGCATGTTGATGGAGGTGTTGATCGTGAAGCCTCTCTACCACAGGCTGCAGGATACGTTACTGGCCACCTGGGGTGTAGGAATTGTGATTCAACAGATTATCCGCCTTACTTTTGGCCCTGGATTACAGAACCTGACAGTGCCTGAGTATCTGATTAACCAGGTGCAAGTTTTTGGGTTGAGTCTGCAGCCTTTTAGGATCTCCATCTTCCTCCTTTCTTTGATCCTGGTTGGATTAGTTGTCTTCCTGCTTTTCAGAACTGACTTTGGTACCCAGTTAAGAGCAGTTACCCAAAATGCGGAGATCTCTGCCTGCAACGGGATCAACGTCAATCGTGTCAAGTCACTGACGTTTGCACTTGGGTCAGGGCTAGCAGGCATAGCAGGTGTGATGTTAGGAGGCTTGAAAAACGTCAGTCCCACAATGGGCACACCTTATGTGGTTGATGCGTTTATTACCGTTGTTGTCGGAGGAGTCAGTTCCTTGGTGGGAACGGTGGCTAGTGCAGGAGTTCTGGGACAGATCAATGCCATTGTTGCCTGGCTGAGTAACGATGTCTTGGCCAAAGCTGCACTATTTGGATTAACAATCATCATCATTCGATTCCGACCCAACGGCCTTTTTGCTTTCAAAGGTCGGTAAAAGGTTTGGTTAAAAAAACTCACTTCCCTGGTGGTAAAGAGAAGGATCCTGACGTTATGGGTAAAGCTATTCTTTGGCGAATTTTCCCAGTGCCACACCTGATCTTTGGTTTCTTGATCCTGCTCGTTCCCTTGGTAATGGGCGACGATGTTTTTTGGTTAAATCGACTTGCCACTTACCTGGTTTACGGTATGGTGGCTCTTTCCATCAGCCTTTGCTGGGGTAACAGTGGCATTCTGAGCCTGGGTCAGGGGGGATTTTTTGGGTTGGGTGCCTATGCGATGGCAATGTCTTTAAAGTTACTCAGCCCTGCTAGTGATCAAGGCAGTGGTCTCCCCATTCCTGATTTCATTTTTTGGAATGTGCCCCCTGGTCAGGAACCCACACTGCCATGGCTCTGGATCCCTTTTCAGAGTCAGTGGTTTGGAGTTTTTGCAGCTATTGCTGTGCCCGCCATTCTTGCAGCGATTCTCGGATGGTTTATCTTTTCGGGTGGAGTGACTGGCGTTTTTGTTTCCATCATCACTCTCTCTTCTGTTGTAATCCTCAACTTGATCTTAGTGGATCAGCAGGCGATCACAAATGGATTTAATGGATTGACAGATTTGGCCTTCTTTCAAGTTGGTTCGTTTACATTTGATCCTTTCTCTCGAAGTGTCTATTTTCTAGTTGCAGGTGTACTCTTGGCTTGTTTGTTTGCATCAAATGCACTATTAAATACTCGCATGGGGTTAATCTTTCGAGCAATTCAGGCAGATGAGCGGCGTGTAAGCTACTTTAAATATGATGTCTCACTCTATAAGATAGCGGCCTACGTAATCGCTTCTGCCATGGCCGGACTAGCAGGTGCACTTTACGTCATCTGTGCTGAGTTTGCTAATCCTACACTTACAGAGTTGAGCCTGAGCATCTCGTTTGTCATTTGGTCAGCAGTAGGAGGCCGGACCTCATTGCTAGGTTCAACATTAGGAGGTATTTCCATCAATCTCACTCAGAGTCTTTTGAGTGAGAACGAGCTTTTCCTTAATATCTGGCAGCTCATCATTGGCTTATTATTTATTGTTATTGTCCTCTTTCTTCCCAACGGACTAACGGATCTTGTCCACAAGATCTGGAGTTTGATCAGACGTCCTCGGGTACCTGCAACTCAGTTGATTGTTAAAAGACCAGATAAGGCTCATTCGTTACCATAGTAAGCCCATCAACTGCCGCCAATTTCGAGATGATTTCTTATGTCTTCACTACCATTACCTCAACAAACAGTTACTCCGTCATCTAACACTGCTTCTCCTATTCTCGCAATCAAGGGATTAGAGGTTTCCTTTGGTGGTTTTAAGGCAGTCAACGGACTTGATCTCACCATTGTCAAAGGTGAGACGCGAGTCTTAATTGGGGCTAATGGTGCTGGCAAAACCACAACAATGGATCTGATATCTGGTAAGACTAAGTCTACTGGTGGAGCAGTTTATTTTAAAGGCACCAACATTACAAACTGGCCGCCTCACAGAATATCCCGTATTGGCATTGGCCGTAAGTTTCAAATACCCAGTGTTTTTAAGGATCTCTCAATTGCAGAGAATATTCGAGTTGCCCTCTGTCCAAATCCTGGTCTTTTCTATGCAATCAGTCACTGGATCTGGGATAAAGATGTTGCACGCATAGAAGAAATTCTTAGTCAGGTAGGGCTCCTTGATGTTCGTTTTCAACAAGCTAAGTATCTATCCCATGGCCAGACGCAATGGCTAGAGATTGGTATGGTCCTAGCACAGGATCCAGATTTAATCTTGTTGGATGAGCCCACTGCCGGTATGACAAGACAAGAAACGGGCAGAACAGCTGAGATCATTAATTCCCTAGAAGGCATTCATACGATCCTGGTGGTTGAGCATGATATGACCTTTGTGCGTGATATTTGTAATGTCATCACAGTGATGCATCAAGGGAAAAATTAGCAGAAGGAACTGTGGATCAAATTGAGAAAGATCCATATGTGATTGAAGCATACCTGGGTAGTGGAGGGATCACCCATGCTTAATCTCGATCAAGTTGACTCTTTTTATGGCAATAGCCACATTCTTCATGGCATTACGCTCGGGGTTGAGGAAGGAAGTATCTTTACAATTCTTGGTCGCAATGGGATGGGTAAGACAACCCTTTTGAAGACAATCATGGGTCTCACAGATCATGTTCGAGGTGTGATCAAACTTAGCAATCAGGTGATCTCAAGCTTACCAACATATCAACGAGCTCGTTCTGGTTTTGCCTATGTACCCCAGGGACGAGAAATTATTAACCAATTTACTGTCCGTGAGAACATATTAATGGGTTGTTATGCCCGCCCAGATCATCAAAAGGAATTACCTGAATTTGCTCTAGACATTTTTCCCTACTTACGAGAGAATTTAAACCGGCGGGCAGGTTTATTATCTGGTGGCCAGCAACAGCAACTTGCGATAGCTCGAGCTTTAGCATCACAACCTAAGATCTTATTACTGGATGAGCCAACAGAAGGGATTCAGCCAAATATTGTTGAGCAGATTGAACATGCGATCATTCGACTTAACCAGGAATTTAAGCTGACAATTTTATTGGTCGAGCAGAATGTCAAATTTGCTCGTAAAGCTTCTAGCCACTTTGTTATGATGAACAATGGCTATGTCGCAATAGGAGGACCAGCCGCAGAATTAACTGATGAGGTTGTGCATAAGTTTATGACTGTATAAATATTTTCTGTTGGTCAAATAGACTAGCATTAAATTATCGTATCAGTAGTTACAAACACAGTCTCATCTGAGTGATAAGGTCTAAACGAGGGTTTAATGGCAAACTCTAAAAACCCTACTTACTTTTGCATGTCCTAGATATAAATAGGAGAGTGACATGGCTTTTCATGGTGATATTTCCTCCAGCGATGATGCAGTAGGAGTTGCCGTTGTAAATTACAAAATGCCTCGACTGCATACTCGTGATGAGGTGATGGAGAATTGTAAAAATCTCGCCAACATGATCAGCGGGATGAAATTAGGTCTACCAGGGATGGATCTGGCCATCTTCCCTGAGTACTCAACCCATGGCATCATGTACGACTTCAAAGAAATGATGGATACAGCGGTCGATATCCCTGGTCCTGAGACTGATGTCTTGGCTGAAGCGTGCGTGCGCAACAAAGTCTGGGGTGTTTTCTCCCTCACCGGAGAGAAGCATGAGGAGCATCCTGCAAAGGTACCTTACAACACCCTGATCCTGATGAATGATAAGGGTGAAGTGGTACAGAAGTATCGCAAGATTATGCCGTGGACACCCATTGAAGGTTGGTATCCCGGCAACTGCACCTATGTTAGTGAAGGTCCCAAAGGTCTGAAAATCAGCCTGATCATTTGTGACGATGGCAATTACCCTGAGATCTGGCGTGACTGTGCCATGAAGGGTGCTGAGCTGATCGTCCGTTGCCAGGGTTATATGTACCCAGCTAAAGAGCAACAGATCTTGGTGGCTAAGGCAATGGCCTGGATGAACAACGTCTACGTGGCTGTTGCCAATGCTGCTGGCTTTGATGGCGTTTATAGCTACTTTGGACATTCCTCTCTGGTCAGCTTTGATGGTCGCACATTAGGTGAGACCGGAGAAGAGGAAAACGGCGTTCAGTACGCTGCTCTCTCTAAGTTTGCCATCCGTGACTTCCGCAAGAATGCCCAGTCTCAAAACCACCTCTTCAAGCTGTTGCACCGTGGCTACACTGGCTTGATCAACTCTGGGGAGGGTGATGAAGGCGTTGCCCGCTGCCCATATGATTTCTACCGCAACTGGGTCCTTCAGGAGGAAGAGACTAAGAAAATGGTGGAATCGATTACCCGCCCCGCTGTTGGGACTTCCGAGTGTCCTGTGAAAGGGATTCCTTCTGAAAAGAGAGAAGCTACACCTGCTTTGACATAAGCGCCCACAAGCTGACTGAACTCCCAAGTTTGTTCCTGTCTGTGAGGTTCATCAGCAATGATGGGCCTCTTTCCTTTGTCGCAGCTTATGCCCAGATCACTTTTACCAAAGCCTCATATGCATGTTTGATTATTAAAAATCCTTCGTGGGATCCTCCTACATCAGGGTGGTGTGCTTTGCTGAGTTTACGAAAGGTTTTTTTCAGAAGATCCAGATCTGGAATGCTACTTAAGCCAAGTATATGCAAGTGTCGATCAAGATCTCTTCCCTGGCGACCATAGAGTGCTTGCCAAAGTTCTGAGAGTTTTTGTGCCGAAGCTTCTTGAATATCCTCTTCTGGCTCGTCCCATTGAAAAGGCGTTAGTTGCGGGTCATAAATTTGGGCTTCAGGATCAAGGCAATAGTAGCTATTCGCATAGACTCGAATTGGGCCATCAACCTCTTCAATCTGAGTGCCCATACCAATACAAATGAGGTGACCGGCTTCTAATGCGCTTCGTTGTAAGAGGATCTGTTCTTCATTACCCAGATCCACTCGAAATTGCTGTGCTGATCTTTCTACAATAGGGTGTGAGACAACCCATCGCTCCTTCTGTCTGAAAATACGGCGTTGCCACAGTGCCTGAGTCTTGCCCTTCTCCCAGGGACCAAAGGTGACCTGGACCCTGAGCTTGATCCTATAAACCCAGCAGGGATCAACAGGTATGTCAGACTGCGCTCTCATTATGTTTCAGACCTAGTTACAGGATTAATAATAATATACCTTCCTTATTGGATGTGATATCAATGCTGGGATAAATCGCTAGCTTGTCATAGAAAAGCAACTCAAATATGTAGTCTTCGATAATAAGTTTGTAGGAATCTATAGTGTCACTTATCATGGCCCCTACTCTGTGCTATTGTCACAAACCAAGAGAAGTAGCAGAACATATAATGTACCTGACACCCAAAGAGCAAGAGCGCCTGACAATTTTCACTGCAGCAGAAATTGCTCGTCGTCGCAAAGAGAGGGGGAAAAAACTCAATATTCCTGAATCAATCGCCTTTATTACCGATGTGATCATGGAAGGGGCAAGAGATGACAGATCGGTTGCTCAGTTGATGTCTGAAGGCGCGACATTACTCACAACTGAAGATGTCATGCCAGGTGTAGCTGAGTTGATTCCACTTATTCAAGTTGAAGCTCATTTTCTTGATGGCACAAAACTTGTCAGTATTGATCATCCCATTCGTCCCCCTCTTCAGGAGTAATCATGACAGCATCTGCATTTTCTTATGGAATTCCTGGACAGATCTGGTGTGAGGAGGGAGAGCTGGAATTAAATGCTGGCCGAGAATCACGGCGAATTACTGTTGCCAATCAAGGTGATCGACCGATTCAAGTCGGATCCCACTACCATTTTTTTGAGGTGAACCGTGCTCTGCACTTTGATCGAGAGCAAGCTTACGGGTTTCGCCTGGATATTCCGGCTGGTACAGCTGTCCGCTTTGAGCCTGGAGACACGAAAGACGTCACCTTAGTTGCACTAGCTGGGCAACGTCGGGTATTGGGTCTGAATCATTTAGTTGATGGTGAGCTTGATCACGCGAGCGTCAAGGAAACTGCTATGCAACGTATCCAGGATCAGAGATTTTCTTAGTCTTCTCACAAGTTTCAAAAAAAGGTGTCGAGTATGCGAATCAGTCGAGAGCGTTACGCTGAGCTATTTGGACCAACTACTGGAGATCGCATCCGGCTGGCGGACACATCATTGGTGGTGGAAGTTGAAAATGATTTCACCCGATATGGAGATGAGTGTGTCTTTGGTGGCGGCAAAACACTGCGAGATGGATTGGGCTTGGCAGCAGGGGTGACAGCCGCTGAAGGGGCCCTGGATTTTGTGATCACCAATGCCACAATCATGGATCCGGTACTCGGCATCATTAAAGGGGATATCGGGATCAAGAATGGCCGCATTGTCGGTATTGGCAAGGCTGGCAACCCTGGGATCATGGAAGGAGTTGATCCCAATTTGGTTATTAGCGCCAATACCGATGTAAGGGCAGGAGAAGGTCTGATTGCCACGCCTGGTGGTATTGATGGCCATGTCCACTTTGACAGTGCAGGATTGTGTGCAGAAGCTTTATCCAGCGGGATCACCACCATGATTGGCGGTGGGCTGGGTCCAGTGACAGTGGGGATCTGCTCCAGTGGTCGGCGCAATCTCGAGATCATGCTGCGGGCGGCAGAAGCCTTTCCCATTAACTTCGGGTTTTTGGGTAAGGGCAGTTCTAGTTTGCCTAACAGTTTGGCTGAGCAGATGCTTTCAGGAGCGATTGGCCTCAAAATCCATGAAGATTGGGGAGCGATGCCAGCAACAATTGATACCTGCTTGCAGGTTGCTGATATCTATGATTTTCAAGTGCAGTTGCACACCGATACGTTGAATGAATCGGGATATGTAGAGGATACGCTGGCCGCTATCGCGGGTCGCACCATTCACATGTATCACACAGAAGGTGCGGGAGGTGGACACGCCCCTGACATTATCAAGGTTGCTAGCTTCCCCCATTGTCTCCCCTCTTCCACCAATCCCACCAATCCCTACACCGTCAATACCTTTGATGAACACCTGGATATGGTGATGGTCTGTCATCACCTCAATCGCCGGATTCCTGAAGATGTGGCTTTTGCTGAGTCACGCATTCGTGCTGAGACCATTGCGGCTGAAGATATCCTGCACGATCTAGGTGCAATCAGCATGATGGGATCTGACAGCCAGGGGATGGGCCGCATTGGAGAAGTCATCTGTCGCACCTGGCAGTTGGCCTCTAAGATGAAAGATCAACGGGGGATACTGCCTGAGGATAGCAATCGCAATGACAACCAGCGAGCGTTACGCTACCTGGCCAAGTACACCATTAATCCAGCAAGGACCTACGGCATTGATGATTATGTCGGTTCCCTAGAGGCTGGCAAAATAGCTGATATCGTGTTGTGGAGACCCGGGTTTTTTGGCATTAAGCCTGAACTGATCATTAAAGGTGGATTTATTGCCTGGGCCGCGATGGGCGAGTCGAACGCTTCACTCATGACTTGTGAGCCCATCCTCTATCGCCCACAGTGGAGCAGTTATGGCAGCGCTGCAGCAGTCACATCAGCCTGTTTTGTAACTCAGGCAGCACTGGATCAGGGATTGTCAGATCAACTGGGGTTACGTAAGCACTTCTTGCCTGTGCGTAAAACTCGCAACTTAAGTAAAAAAGATATGCTGCATAACTCAGCCTGTCCTGCTATTGAAGTGGATCCTGACACCTTTCAAGTGCGGGTGGATGGAGATCTGGCTACCTGTGATCCGGTGCAAGAGGTGCCATTGGGGCGACTGTATATGTTCCGTTGAGGTGACAAGGTATGGGTACTCACAGTGCTGCTCGTCTGGGTATTGGCGGTCCGGTAGGCAGTGGTAAAACGGCCTTAATTGAAAATTTGGTCCCCCGCCTCATAGCTGCTGCGGTAGAGGTGGCAGTGGTGACCAACGATCTCTTGACTCAGGAAGACGCTGAACGCTTGCGTAAAGGATGTTTGCTGCCACCGGAACGGATCAGGGGTGTCGAAACAGGCAGTTGCCCCCACACTGCGATTCGTGAAGATCCGACCATGAACTTGATGGCAATTTCTGAGCTGGAGGCCGTTTTTCCAGAGCTGGATTTGATCTTGGTAGAAAGTGGTGGAGATAATCTTGCCTCTACCTTCAGTTATGACCTAGTAGATGCTTATATCTTTGTCATTGATGTAGGAGCTGGGGATGATATACCCCGCAAGCGTGGACCAGGGTTTCAACAAGCTGATCTGGTTGTGATCAACAAGATTGATATTGCCCCTTATGTCGGAGCAGATCTGGATTTGATTCGCCAAGAGGCAGCAACCCGACGGTATCCTAAGCCTGTTATTTACACAAACTGTAAAACTGGCCAAGGGGTAGAAGAGGTGATGGCCTTTATCTCTCAGACCTTATTGTTTCAGGCAGATCCTGCCCCCACTGCTACGAGCTTACAGTCATGTTAGTTCCAGTTTCTCCTACAAAAGAGCAAACCAATGCGCAGCTAACATTGACAGTATTGCAGGATAGTAAGGGCTTTTCACGATTGGTGCGAAGTTATTCTCACTACCCTTTTCGCCTTTCCCCTCCACTTCAGCTTTCTTCTCAGGATCAAGAATGCCTCTATCTCTACCTGATGAACACAGCTCCGGGCTGGCTAGCTAAGGATCGAGTTCGATCTGAGATTCATCTGGGCTCAGAGGCACGGCTATTCTTAACGGATCAGGCAGCTACGAAAGTACATAGTATGCCTGAAGTAAAGGATAAGGCACAGGTTCATACCGAAGTGAGCTTGTCTCCTGGAGCATTTCTGGAATGGCTTCCTGAACCTGTGATCCTCTATCGCGAGGCTTCACTACAGCAGACATGCAAGTTGATAGTAGCTGAGGATGCTGGCTTTGTATTGAGTGAAATCATGGTGCCAGGAAGGCTAGCTCGGGGAGAGGTTTTTCAATTTCGTCAGTACAGTAACCGAGTGGTGGTTATGGATAATAGGGAAATGGTCCGTTGGATCGACTCTGGTCAACTGACTGGACTTAATAATCCCTTAACTCAGAGTCCGCTCTTAAAAGATCTTCCCATCACAGGAACTTTGTACGTTGTCCCTCCACAACCACAAATTTTGCCACAACTACAGGAAAAACTGCACTTGCTAAGTGAAGGTAGAAAGAATGAGCTGATCCTGGGTGTCTCTCGTTTACCAGATGGCAAGGGGTTGATCATGCGTAGTCTTTCAACACGAGCCAGCTGGATCCGTGAGATCCACTACACTGCACTTAATCTTGTCCGCAATTTGATGGGATTGCCAGAATTGCCCGAGGCACCTAAATGATATGGATAGCTCAACAATACCTGGGTAACTGGACCACAGACCAATCCCTTTCAAAACAGTTGCGACAAACACAATCACAAAAAAAGTGCCTGGAGGTTGATATAGATTCTTCTGATAACTCTAAGGGTCGGATTTACATCTGTGCTCGCACAGGAGAGTCATTGGGGATCATCAAAGAACGTGTAGTTAAGCTACAAGAAGGAGATATTTTCAAATAGACAATGGATACCTATTGCTTATCCATCTCAAGCCACAAAGGGTGATAGCTATTCGTTGGAATGGCTCCCAATGTCTGGATGGACTAGCTCTAATTCACCTAGGACATACACTTGGCAATCACCACTGGCCAATCATCGTTCGTGATGATTGTATTCTGGTCGATCTAGTTTTTGATCCCGAAGATATGGAAGTAACACTGAGAGCATTCCAGATCCCGGGCCTCAGTTTTACCTATGAAGATCATCAACCTGGAGCACTAGAATTTCATCAAGCAAAGCATTCTAATCACTATCATTAGCACGGTACATCCTTATGCCTTATGGCCAGACAGAATACAACTCTTTTTCTCCAAAACAGGCGGATCAGGAGTTGATCATGATGCAACTAGCAGACTCTTTCTTCCCTTCTGGAACCTTTACATTCTCACACGGATTAGAGGGTATGGTCCAAAAAGGGTACGTTCAATCCCCTGAGCACTTACTTGAGATGCTCACCCTGACTCTTCAGCAAAAACTAGGTCCCTGTGAACTAGTGGCACTGATCCATGCTCATCAAGCCAGTAGTGCTGAGAATATTGCTTTACTCAAAATAGTAGAACAGGTGCTCTGGACACACATACTAGTGGAGGAGGCACGAGAAACTTTGAGGCGAAGTGGGCAGGCGCTTCTGCGTGTAGCAGCGACAGTCTGGCCAGATCAACAATTGCAGCAGCTGAGTGATCCTGAAAGTTTTTATGGATTGCATCCCATTGTTTTCGCCGTTGTTGGTCGAGCAACAGGCTTAGATGCTCATAATACCGGACTAGCCTATGTACATGCCTATATTACAGGAATAGTAGGAGCAGCGATCCGGTTAGGGATCATTGGTCATATTCGAGCACAGCAGATCCGTTGGCAGCTAACACCTTGCCTGCAAGAGATCTGTAATGATGCTTGTCAAACAGACTTAGAGTCCTTGTGGTCTTTTTACCCACGACTTGACATTACACAAATGAACTACTGCTACCAGGAACAGCGATTATTTGCTAATTAAGCCCTCAGCATTTCCCAGGTTGACAAACTAAGAAGCACCTCGATTAATCCCCATGAATTACTTTCAAGTGCAGAAAAAATGGTCTTTAGTCCAGATTCCTGCTTGATTTATGCATTAACTCAATGTCGTATATTTAGACTAATCAATAACATATATAACGGTATGAAATGCTTTGTGAAAATACTCCATAAATTTCTAGCTTCTGAAAGCCGAAGAGTTTCTCTCTCGGAAACCACTCAAATAGCCACTTGACCATCTTAAAGCTCCTGCAGAGATGCCAGTATTTCCTCGATCACGACAATTCGAGCTTTCGGGTTTTGTCTTCGCAAATACTCTATAAATCTGATTGTATTTTCTGTATTCCCTGTTTAATAGGCTTGTATGCAGGCTTTTCCATTCAAATAGTTCACTGCCCCATAATAGGCTTGACCTTGTTTCTCATTCTCAATCGGCACCTCAACTCTCGCATCACTCCTCCCCCAGACATAGCCACACATATCACCCCACCTTAAAAAGCTCTCATCTTCAAAATAGACAAGGATTCCCCCCTTTCTATCTCCTCTCGATGACTCTCTAACCAGGCGATAATCTCTTTTTTTTGCTTCCACTAACTCTGGGTCTGCCTTGGGATTATATTTTTGAGATTTCTTCTAGGAGATTCCAGCCTCACGAAAGAGTTCATAATAGCTTGTTCGCGATGAGAATATAACATCAAAACTTTTAGCAACGTAGTATTCTAACCCATGGAGATCCCAATAATTTTTACTTTTCAACCAGTCAATAGTTTGCTGTCTCTGTTCAGGAGTTAGGTATCCTTTTGACCCTTTATGACCCAATTTGAGTCCCTCAACACCATGGAGGAGATAAGCTTGCTTCCACTTGCTAATGAAGCCAGATACAATCTGTAAGACATCATGAATCTGTCGATGGGTATATCCCTGCAGGGTTATCCTTACGGCTATGGCTCGTTTGAGCTCTCTGGAATCAGGGTTAAACTCAATAAAAGCGACAAGGTATTCCATCACAGGTGAAGTTGACACTACAGACCAGTCTCTCATACATCATCTGCGATTGCTATATTCTAATTCTTCATCAGAAATATTATGAGATGCTGTATAATCAGTAACTTAAACATAATGATGACATCAATTGGTTTATGGCCAGCATTGCTCTTGCAATCTTTTTGGTGAATGTGTTCTAGAATAGGTCGAAACTCATCTCATGGAATCAACTCATTAAGGATGTTAAGGAACGGTTTCTTTTGTTGAGCTTATTTTGTCGATTTTCCCAATCCCAGAAACTCTGCTGACCTATACTTACTCTTTACAGCCTTGCCTCTTCAATTTTATCAAAAAACTCCCATTATCAATTGATCGAAGTCCCCTATAGTTGCTACCAGGCAGAAGGAATATCCATAGGCTCAGGAGCTGTTGAGTCAAACGTCAAGCATCTGGGAGCCCAGATCAGGATCACAGGTGCACAATAGAAAGAGGAGAATGTCCCACGGGTGTTGAAACATCCTTCTGCCTATCTGAATGGACTGTTCTCGACTTAGGACTTGCAAAACTGGGATGCACCCGTCATTGGGGAGGTCAGTTGATCTCAATGATATATAGTTTTCTGGAATCGATGCGTCTGCAAGGGAAAAATGCATTGGAAGAGTTATGTCGTCGATTAGAACAGATGGGACGATGGCCACCGGAGCTTCAAGAGAGTTGAAGAAGATGTAGAACATGGACTTTGAGGTATACAGCATTTCCCACTCAACTGAGGTATGATCTTGGTCTGCATGGGCCACAGACAGTTAGGATTGCTGAAGTTCACTAGAGGGGAAAACGCTGTATCATTCTCAATAAGCCCAGACTATTGCGGTGACCAGTTACGGGAAATTATTCAGCTTTTGGAACTTTTAGCTGCTTTACCAGCTCAACAGATAACCCACTCAGCTCCACAACCTCCTTAACAGACATCCCCTTCCGCAGCATATTGCGAGCAACCTCAATCAAACCTTCTTGTTTCCCCTCCTGGCGACCTTCCTGGAGGATCTGCTCATACCAAGGTGACTCTCTTAAAACTGCCATGTCCCACCTCATGATTTCTTGCACCAATGGTAGCTCCAACACAAATCTGGCAAAAAAGGCCAGTAAGGGCTCAAACTCGGCCAGTTGTTGATTTTGTCGCAGCTCTTGGACTGCTCTCCGCACAACATCTTCATTTTCCCCGCCTCTCACCACTGGGACAAAAGGTAACAAGGCAGGTAGGGGCTGAGTGAAGACCTGATCAACTTCCACTTCCCATAGATTAATAACTTGATAGTCTTGCCTCGCCTGGAGACCAAGGAAGGTGGATTCAAAGAATGCAGGAATCTCAGGATCTTGATTGGGTGGCAGGATGTTAATCAGCACGGGGTAAACAGGCAAGTCATACTTCTCTCTGGCAAGAGCGGCGTAGGCCGTCATGCGCTTCGGCATTTTTGAGGAGTAGTGTAACTGGAGCTCATTCAGGATCAGAAACTCTCCCAGATCAGGGCTGCTGACCTTGATGAGAACATCACTCTCACGGCTAATCCACTGAAACTCGGACGACAGTACATCCAAAGTCCGCAAACCAGAAACACTCGTCACCCATTGAGCCCACGCTTCAGGATCCAGGCTAATGAGGCGTTTACCTCCAATGTCCGCTTTCTTTGCCATGGCCAGATCAGCTCTCCGAGGAAGCTGAGGATCCATTTCCTCTCATCCGTCAAATTCATCACCTGCTGCGCAGGAAAGATGGTTTGGCCTCAGTGTAGCTTGGGGAGCATAGCAGCATCCAACCTCAGCAGCGATCACGAGAAGAGAGCCTTGCTATTGATGCTTCTGATCCATTGCTGAATCTCTCTGCAGATCCTGTTTCAAGTTTGAAGCTGCATCGTAGGACGATCAAACCGTTGCCACTGACTCGGTGAGGGGGTGAGGAACTCATAGGCTCCTGCCGATTGTCCTGCTACTCCTGTGATCGTGATATCGAAAGAGAGTGATACCCGCAGATCATGGGTTTCATTCATGGTCACTGCATGGCGTTGCTTGGCAGGAAAGATCAGGATCCGGCCTTCAACCGGGGTGTAAGCCACCTGGAATTGGTTGAATTCATTCCATTCACAGATCACCTGTGTATTTTCACTGCCCAGGCCGGGACAAACTTCATTCAGGCGAGCATCATCAATAAAGACCAGTTCCCCCCGATCCAGAGCGTCGGTTTGGGGCACGGCCACATAGTAAACCCCACTCACATGAGCTGTAGGATGATTATGGGCACCCACCGCCTGCCCCCAACGGGCCACAATCGGCCAGGATCGCTGGATGTAGAGTTCCACCTGCTTGAGATCAATCCCCAGTTCCTGCAGGTAAATGCGGGTATGAGTTTCCACCTGTGAGACGACCCAGGCAAAGCGAGGATCGGTATGCACCTGGGCAACACCGTGGAGATCTCCTGTCCAGGCCATGTCCGGAAAAGCCCGCCGCTCGCCGCTCGCCTTCTCCAATTGCAACACGGCATCCAACAGATCCTGCCGATGATCGGCAGCCTCGGAAAGATCTTCCACATAAATGGCGAGAGGAAACCAGCTATCAGTGGGCATCGCAACGGATCCAATCGAAATACAGCCCCAGCATAGGTGCTGGAGGAGACTACCACAAGCTTGGGGATCTGCTCAGCGGATCGGCAAAATAATGCTGAAAGTGCTGCCCACATTCACCTCGGACTCAACAGTGATCCGTCCCCGCATCGACTCCACCAGGGCTTTTGTGATCGCCAGACCCAGACCAAAGCCCCCATGTTGACGGCTACGAGCCTCTGATACTGAATAAAACCGGACAAAGATCTGCTCCAGCTTGTCTTCAGGAATCCCAATGCCCTGGTCCTGCACCTGTAAAACTGCCGTATCTACAGAGCGAGTCAACCGAAGTACGATCGGGGCCGTGGGAGGAGAATACCGAATTGCATTGGTGAGAAGATTCAGGAGCACCTGTTTCAAACGATCCCGATCCACCATCGCCGGAAGCTGTTCCTTGGGCACCTCCACCTTGATGGGATTTGGCCCCAGGAGGCTCGCTATTGAACCCATACTTTCAACAAAGCTATTGAGGGAGAGAACTTCCATGTGTAGGTGCAGAACTCCGGTTTCCAGCCGTGTCAGATCCAGGAGTTCCTTGAGCAATCTTGTAATCCGTTGGGTTTCCTCCAGGGAGATTTTCAGGTTTTCTATCTGGATCTCGGTCAGATTATCGCTGCGGCGCAACAGGCTTTCAATATGATTCTGGACCATGGCCAGAGGAGTGCGCAGTTCATAAGAAATCGTGCTGAGAAGTTCCTGCTCATGGGCCCAGGATCTTGAGAGTCGGTTCAACATGCCATTGAATGCTGCCGCAAGATCACTGACTTCCTCAGGTGGATTTTCCAGAACCAGACGAGCCTGGGAGAGGGTGTCGGCAGAGATCGTGTCGGAAAGAACACACATATTCCCTAAGGGGCTCAAACTGCGACGAATCGCCCAGATCCCGAGGGTAGAAATGAGCAGAACCATACCCGCTCCAGAGAGAGTAATTGTCCTGACAAAATTGCGGTAGATCTGGGTGGGTCGGGTGACATCCGTAATCGTTTCCACACGCACCTGAGATCGATCCTGTAGGGTAATGGGTTGTGAGCAACGCACCAGCGTATGGTCATCCACGTGGATAATCCGGGGTTCCAGAGGGGCAGGTTCATTCAGGAGCAAATTCATGGCTAGCTGGGAATCCTTTACCAGCAATTCTCCTGAGGGATCGGTGACTTGAATACTGCGATTGGGGCTGGAGTACTTCTCCACCACCAGCGATAGGGCCTGTTGTGGTGAGGTTCCCTCTTGATACTTTGCGACATCCTGGTGAAAAAGTTCTACTGAGTGTTCATGATCCAGTTTGGCTTTTGTGATCAGCTCGCGGTGGAGTCGCCAGGTGACCATTCCCCCCGCCCCCGCCAGCGCCAGAATCGCCGTAAGCATGGAAGTGAAGA
This sequence comes from Synechococcaceae cyanobacterium SM2_3_1, assembly GCA_012030715.1. GTDB lineage: Bacteria > Cyanobacteriota > Cyanobacteriia > Thermostichales > Thermostichaceae > JAAUUJ01. The sequence continues at coordinate 19,157 of JAAUUJ010000013.1, forward strand.
TCAGACGGACCTGCAAAGAATCCGTGAGTCTGGGCAACTGGATCTGCCCCTGGGGTAACAGCTTCTGCATATTTGCGCTCCCAGCACCACAGTTTCATCATCTTAGCGATCTCTGGTTCAGAGGATGTCAGATACTGGGAAGCACCTGTTGAGAGACTGGTCAGGATCAGGGGGTTGGTTTGTCTTGAGGGTGAGAGGGAATATCTTCAACCACTTCGTAGACGTTGGTTTCAGGAGGATAGCAAACAGGGGGGCCATCTGGGCCATGATCGCGTCGTAGGCTGAGGTGCGGTTGTCGTCCATGTCGCCAGGAGCTTCCCAGAAGATGACTGCTATGCCCCGATCAGTGCCAGGTTCCTGCAGCAGGTAGGCGCGGTTAAATCCGTGGGTAAAGGTGGCCACAGCTCGATCGAAAAGTTCTCTGGCTACCGCAAATTGACCTGGCTTAAACTCACCACGCGCCACATAGGCGTATTGATGCTTGAGGTGATCTTGAAAGTCTGTCATCGAACCTCTCCACTTCGAGAAGCTGGGTGGAACCAGCCCATCCTTATCCTACAGGCCACCGGATCTCGCAGGATTCGATTTCGGAAAATCTTCCAGTTAGCTTCAGATCCTGACCACAGCAGGAATTCTGCAACTCTGGCACCCAAAGAAAACGTCACTACGCGATATATCGTGATATATTCACTTCAGGATGAGAATCATTGTTCTGGAAGGACTTATGTTTGGAGATTCAGCATGGTTGGGCGGCTATCCCTTTCAGTCTGGTAGGCCTGAATGGCCCAGTATTTTTGCCTCAGGGGGTAGGCCCTTTTCTCGCAGGGGTTATCGAGGGGGACCTGGTCGCCGGGGCAGGCAACGCATCCAGCGGGGAGATATCAAATACCTTCTGCTGGCTTTACTGGCGGAGCAACCCCAACACGGCTACCAGCTGATCAAGGAGCTCGAAAATCGTTGGGGGGGCTTCTATCGGCCCAGTCCAGGATCGGTGTACCCCACGCTGCAACTGTTAGAAGAAGGCGGGTATCTCAGCAGTGAACAGGTGGAGGGCAAGAAGGTTTACCGCATGACTGAAAGCGGTCGGGAACTGCTGGCAGAGAATCAGGAGCCCTGCGGGCGATGGAAATGCCAGAGGAAGCTCCCCAGATCATGGAGCTGCGCAATGCACTTCGGGATCTGCATGACGTGGTTCACCAGGTGGGCCGCAGTGGGGATGAAAACCGCATGCAGCGTGTCCTCGGTAGCTTGAAAAAGATTCGGCGTGAGATCTACCTGATCCTGGCGGAAGAGGAGTAGAGTCCAACTTCAATAGACGCGGGCTTGCGGCTGAAAACGGTTGATAGTCACCTCTCGATACTGCAGATCCACCTGTAAATTTTGATCATCTTGACGCACATAGGCCAGGGTATGTTTGAGAAATTCTGCATCGTTGCGATCTGGAAAATCCTGGCGGGAATGAGATCCGCGGCTTTCCTGGCGGCCAATGCACTGGCCATGATCACAGTTCCCACGGTGATTAAGTTCCGTAGTTCCAGAGCTTCCGTCAGTTCGGTATTCCAGATCGAACCCTGATCATCGAGCCGCATATGCTGATAGTAGTCCTGCCAAAAAGCGGGGAGCCGATCCAGTCCTTTTTGCAACGTTTCAGCCGAGCGATAGACCCCACAATGATCGGTCATCCAGTCTTGAAATCGCTGCCGGATCGGGTCAATCCGTTGATCTCCCTGTTGGGTTAAAAGTTGCTGGATCCGAGCCAGGGCAGCTTGTTTCCAGGATTGTTCATTGAAAGCAGGTAAGGATTGTTCTCGAACATAGCGAGCTATACTCGCCCCTGCCCGCCGACCATAGACAATACACTCCAGCAACGAATTGCTGCCCAGTCGGTTGGCCCCATGCACCGAAACGCAGGCGCTTTCCCCCGCCGCAAACAATCCATCCACCACACCCTCGATCCCAGATCGCACCTGGCAATCCAGGGTGATAGGAATCCCTCCCATGCAGTAATGCACCGTGGGCCGCACCGGAATCGGATCCACCACCGCATCGATCCCCAGGTGACGGTGAGCCTCCTCCCAGCAAAAAGGCACCCGACTCATAATCGTTTCTTTGCCCAGATGTCGCAGATCCAGGTGGACGTAGTTGTTCTGATCAATCCCCCGCCCTGCGCGGATCTCGGTGACAATGGCGCGGGAGGTAATATCCCTGGGGGCAAGCTCCATCTTGCTGGGGGCATAGTGCTGCATGAAGCGCTCCCCCTGATGGTTGATCAGATAGGCTCCTTCACCTCGGACTGCTTCTGAGATCAGCACACCAACCGGAAACAGACCCGTGGGATGAAACTGAACAAACTCCATATCCTGCAAGGGTAGGCCCGCTTGCGCAACCAGAGCCATCCCATCCCCTGTGGAGGCGTAGTCATTAGAAGTGGTGTTATAAACCCGTCCATAACCTCCCGTTGCCAGCATCACAGCCTTGGCCCGCAGGATCTCGACTCTGCTGGTGGCTAGCTCCAGCATCACGATCCCTTGGACGCGGTTCTCCTCCAGGATCAGATCCATCACATACCATTCCTGATACAGCTGTACCCCAAAGCGTGTCAGATTACTGACCAGCTCGTGCAGGATCGCGTGACCTGTTTTATCAGCGGCATAGCAGGTACGGCGATGGCTGTGTCCCCCAAATGCTCGTTGGGCAATACGACCATCCTCCAGACGAGAGAAGAGCACCCCCAAATGTTCTAGATCAATAATCACCTCTGGGGCATCTCGGGTGAGGATCTCTACGGCATCTTGATCCGCCAGATAGTCTGACCCCTTGACCGTATCGAAGGCATGAGACTCCCAGCTGTCCTCTGGATCGACATTGTTTAATGCCGCTGCGATCCCCCCCCTGAGCGGCCACCGAATGACTGCGGATCGGGTGTGTTTTGGCTACCAGGGCCAGATCTAAAGAGGGATCCAGGCGTTTCACTTCCAGAGCAGCGCGGCACCCCGCCAGTCCACCACCCACAATGACAATATCGTGCTCGATCATCGGTCCCCAGTCGCGTCTGGACCCATTGTAGAGTTTGTCTTGCCTCCATCTGCGGCCCCCAGCTCCAGATCCAGGTTGTTAAGCGCCATTTACATAAATCGGCATAAACCGCTGCAATTCAAGAAAAGTGGCAAACTTACGGTAGAGAATGATAGGCACCAATTCAGCAAGTGGTGGGGAATTGATGTCACGGCGAAAGCGAGTGGGGATCTTAACCAGTGGCGGCGACTGTGGAGGCTTGAATGCAGTCACTCGGGCGGTGGTACGGCGGGCTCGTGACTATGACATTGATGTTTACGGGATCAAAGACGCCACCATGGGGCTGCTGAGCCGTCCGGTAGAAGCAGAATTGCTGGATGTGCGACGGGTTTCCGGGATCCTGCGCTATGGGGGCACGATCCTGGGGACCATCAATAAAAACAACCCCTTTGCCTTCCCCATGCCCGATGGCAGTTTGAAAGATCGCTCTGAGGAAGTCATTGAGGGCTATCATCGGCTGGGACTGGATGCCCTGATCGGGATTGGTGGGGATGGCAGCCTGGCGATTTTGGACAAACTGGCCAACCAGGGAAACTGGAATCTGGTGGGGGTGCCCAAAACCATTGATAACGATGTGGGAGCCACCGAATATTCCATTGGCTTTCACACCGCCCTGAGCGTGGCCGTCGAGGCCCTAGATCGGCTCACCTATACCGCCATCAGTCATAGCCGTGTCATGGTGCTGGAGGTGATGGGACGAGATGCCGGACATATTGCGATCAGTGCTGGCATTGCGGGGGGGGCGCACGTCATTCTCCTTCCTGAGATCCCTTACTCCCTGGAGAAAGTCTGTGAAAAGGTCATGGATCGCAAGGAGCGGGGCAATAATTTCAGCATGGTGGTGGTGGCGGAAGCCGTCAAAACAGAAACAGGTGAGTGTGTTCGCTATACCAATAGCCTGGGGCAGTCCCTTTACGGGGGGATCGGTCAGTACATCGGTAATGAGATCGCCAGTCGCACCGGCATTGAAACACGTGTGTCCATTCTGGGGCATCTACAGCGAGGCGGAACCCCCTCAGCCCTAGATCGCTTGTTGGGTGGGGCTTTTGGCGTGGCTGCTCTGGATCTGGTGGCTCAGGGTAAGTTTGGACGCATGGTGGCCTGGCAGAATCGGCGGGTGGTGGATGTGCCGATTGAGGAGGCGATTGCTCAGTACAGATCTGTCGAGATCGATGGGGCCCTGGTGGCAACGGCGCGGGGATTGAATACTTACATTGGTGAAGTACAGTCGCTTCATTGATGCAACTTCTCTGATCTGCTCATGCCCGCCAGTCGCGAACTGCCTCCTCAACTGTGGCGCAATGCCCTCTGGCTGTTGAGTGGCAATGGTATCCGGTTTGTGGTCTCGGGGCTGTATTTTGTGCTGCTGGCTCGGGTCCTGGGACCTGCAAACTTCGGCCTTTTTTCAGCTGTGCTGGCCTGTGCCAACCTGGCTTCTCCTTTTGCCTACTGGGGACAGCCGGATCTGCTGGTGCAACAGATTAACCGCCGCCCGCACCACCTGATGCAATTGTGGGGACAGGCGTTGATCCTTGCCAGCCTGGGAGGATTCTGCTTGACTCTGCTACTGACCTGGCCTTTATCGCTCGGGTTACCCGGACTGGATCCATTTACGGCAGGGCTATTGCTATTGAGCGAGCTGGGCTTCTACGGGCTTCAATATGTGCAGAAGGGCATGTTGATCGGTCAGGAACGCATGGCTCAGGTGGCGCAGATGGATACGGGCATGGCGGTGGCACGCCTGATCCTGGTGCTGATCCTTTGGGGTTGGGGTGCATCCTCCCTGGCAGTATGGAGCTGGGCCTATGCAGGAACTGCCCTGGTGGTGGCGTCATGGATCCACTGGGATCTGCAACGACAGATCGCTCCTCTACAGCTGCGCTGGGTAGACCTGGGGGATAAGCATACAGGGCTGTGGGCTCAATGCCGCATGGGCTGGGACTTTGCGGTGGGCTTGGTGGCCATTAAAACCTTTGCTGATCTGGATAAGCTTCTGCTTCCTTCTCTGGCAAGTGCCGCTGCGGGAGGCATTTACAGTGCCGCCTATCGCCTGATCAATATTGCCCAGACCCCGATGCTGTCATTACTCACCAGCAGTTTTGCAGAAGTTTGTCGGCAGGGACAGCAGGGAATCCGATCCGCCTGGACCTACAGCGCCCGTCTCCTGCCCTGGGTCGTGGGTTATGGGGGCGTGGCGTCTTTGCTTTTGGCAAGTCTGGCGGGAGTTCTGCCCTGGGTGCTCGGTGCTGCTTATCTTGAAACGGCTCAGGCCCTGCGCTGGTTAAGTGTTGTGATCGGGTTGGAGGGGTTGCATGTGTTGCTCTCCAATGTCCTCACCGGAGCAGAATGTCAGCGGCTGCGTGGGCAGTTACAGGTGATGGCAGTGGGGGTTAATGGGGCGTTGAATCTCTGGTGGATCCCTCTCTGGCAATGGCGAGGGGCTGCTGCCGCGACCTTGGTGGCTGAGATCCTCCTGGTGCTTTCCCTGGGAGCAGTGATTTTCCACAAGCTGGCTCAAGAGAATGTTCATCCTCGCCTAAAAGATTAGACAAAGAAATACATAGATTCTCATCCATCTGACCCAGATCCTGGTACCTGTGCCACCCTAGAGAAAAGTCGTACAGGAACGGGCAGGATGAAGAAAGAAGAATTTCTCACTGTTGTCAAACAGCTGCTGGCAGGACTGGATCCTCAGCGTGACCGCGATGCCCTGATCGGGATGGTGCTGGTGGTCGGGCAGTTGGCTCAGGATCTGGACGGGGATGATGTGGTGGTTCTGCAAATTCCACGTCAGTAGACTCATGCGGCGATGGATGGGGCTGGGACTGGGGGTACTGGGCCTGGGATCTGGGGGTCTGGGGTTGCCCGCCTTAGCCATGACGCAGGCTGAGTGCGAAGCTGAAGCAGATTACGTTTACATCCCTACAGGCCCGTTTCTGTTGGGCAGCACCCCCGAGGAAAGAGATTATGGCTACCAGATCTCTGCGCTAGCCGCAGCCAATGATCCTGCTGAGACCGATCGAATTGAGCAACAACTCCGACAGCAACGCTGGTTTGCAGGAGAGCCCGATCAGCAGTCCCTGACCCTAGATGCGTTTTGCCTTCGTCAACATCTGGTCACGCAGGCAGACTATCAACAATTTGTGATCGCAACCCAGCACCGTGCTCCTGGAATCTCTGCCGATGACTATCAACGTCAGGGATTTCTGGTTCATCCCTATTCCTCGGTAGAAGCCTATCTCTGGCAGGCGACCCAGTTCCCTCCCTCTCGATCCGATCACCCGGTGGTCCTGGTTTCCCTAGCTGATGCCCAGGCTTATGCCAATTGGCTGACTGAAAAGGATCCAGAGTGGAATTATCAATTGCCGAGCCGCCAGCAATGGGAGAAGGCAGCGCGGGGGACAGATGGCCGCTGGTTTCCCTGGGGAAATGCATGGCAAGATGAAGCCACGAACTGGGGGGGGATAGATCCACAAGGCACCTCTGGGATCGGAGCTTTTCCCCTCAGCCGTGGTCCGTATGGGGTGGAGGATATGGCAGGCAACGTTTTTGAATACACCTCCACTCTTCTCACCCGGGGGGATCAACAGGTGGTGGTGATGAAAGGCTGTTCCTGGGATGATCTGCCAGGGTTTTGCCGAGCCGCCTATCAACACACCCGCCCGCCTGAATCCCGCCACATCTTGTTTGGATTTCGGCTGGTGCGAAGCCCTTTTCCTCCAGAATCAAACTGAGCAGAAAAGCCTCTGTGTCTAGCCTGATGTTGTTTAGATCCGCTTTTTTTCTTCAGAGATAGTCCTCAGGCGAAGCTTTGTTATATGTTCTTCCTTACTTAAGTCGAAAGCATTGAAAAACTTTGTTATTTGCCTGAAGATACAGGGTAGCATCAGACTGTATTCCTGGAATGACCTGAGGCTGCCATAACAACTCTCTCCTCCGTTCAGCGTTTAGCTTTATCCACTGCCCTATTTTTACTGACGGGCTGCTCAACTGCAGACTCGATCGCAACGGTTTCCCCTTCATCAGAAACAGAGACCGCGAGTATTTCCACCATTGTAGGCGGTGGACCCAGCGGATTTTCGGAATACCCCTTTGCGGTTTCCTTGCGCACTTCCAGCAATAGTCATTTTTGCGGAGGAACTCTACTTAATCCTCGTACAGTTTTAACTGCTGCTCATTGCATTGCCCCCAATGGACCAGATGCCCCCGAAGTCTTACGGCCTCGGAATATTCAGGTGGCGGTTGGGGCTTATCTGCGTACCTCGAGCCGTTTCCAGAACGTGCAGGTAACCCAGATCCGGCTACATCCTGACTTTGTGGGTAATACGGGTGCTCCTTTCTTCAATTATGACTCTGATGTTGCCCTGCTGGAGTTGGCCGAGCCTCAGGTAAGGGCAGAAATTGTTTCTTTGATCAGTAGTCTCAGCCAGATCACTCCAGGGACTCCCGCCACTGCCATTGGCTGGGGAACTCGCCAGGAGGGAGGGGCGTTTTTACCGATCCTTCTGCAAGAGGTGGATGTCCCGATTGTCAGCTTCCTTTCCTGCCGAGAATCCTATGGGGATGCTAGTTTCCCCTTCAGAGCTCAATCCATTACTACCAATATGGTCTGTGCAGGATTTCCCATCGGTGGGCGAGATTCCTGTCAGGGTGATAGCGGAGGGCCTTTGCTAGTGGATGCAGACGGCAAGTTAGAGCAGGTGGGGATCGTCAGTTTTGGAGAAGGCTGTGCCCGTCCCGATCGTCCTGGGGTCTACACCAATGTTTTTAACTATCTGGACTGGATCCGCAATAATCAATTCTGATCCGTTCCCAGATCAGTCTGGTGACCAGCATCGGGAGAAGTTTGCCCCGCCAGTGTCAATGCCTCCTTGGTTAGCAAAGTTACATAGAGGGTTGGCAGGACTCGGGTGGCCAGCTGACTTTCATGCTTGAGTAGATGCTGCAGGCTCTCAGCAAGCACCGTTACACCGATCTGTTCAAAGATTGGGATCAGGGCCGATAGATCTTCCCGCCAGCGCAACCCCCCCCCATGACAGCCATGCTCCGCCAGTCGCAGTAGGGCATCCAGCAGCAGATCCAGGTGCTGGTCCAGGGTGCTGGTTCTGGGAGGGGTTGGAGAGGAGAAATCACCTGTCTCCGAGGGTGGAGAAGTTGGATCTGATTCCTGCTTCGTTGTCGAGGGAGGGGCCACAGGGAAACTGAGGTTGATCACTGCCGAGGGACGGGTGGGATCTGAAGACAATAGTGAGAGGGGATAACATTGCAACTGCCCTCCTCTTAGAAATACCTGCCCCACAATTCCCCACACCGCCACCTGCTCTGGATCCAGATGTTCCAGATAGTGAATGCGCTCCTGATCCTCGCGCCGATAGGGCACTTGCAATAGCAGGATCTCACCCTGAAGATCTTCCAGCGACCAGAGAAGCACCTGATCCACCGTGTCAAACTCTGCAGTTCCCCAGGTCTGTGGGCGGATCACCACCAGAGAACCTAATGGATCCTCCTCCTGCAACCCCAAGGGTGAAGAATCCAGGATGTAGGTGCGTAACTGCTGCCAGTCTGCAAAACAACGGGATCCCATCTGCAGGTGTTCTATCCCTGTCGGACCAGAAAGCAGCGCCCGCGTTTTACTGGAGCTGGAGAGACGTCCTTGACGGTTGCGGCGCGCCCCCAGCAGCTTGACCTGATGCTGAGAGAGTTCTGCCGGACTGCTCACCCCTTCCCAGGGACCGGGTTGCACAAATCGTCGCACCGGATCAAAGCGCGGGTCCTGAAAGGTGGGACGGACATCAGACCAGGTACACCACCGCTGGCTGGCTGGATCCCAGAAGAGCACCGTCAGGCCTTTGTATCCCGAGCGCGTGGACCAGTGATAGGCCCCCATCCCCACCAGATCCAGAGTTGCTATTTCCTGGTAATGGGAACGGTGCTGACCTATCAAATCAATACGATAAGGATCCTGAAGCAGGGCCTGACAGAGGGCATAGGTATAGCTGAGCGATCGCAACAGGCGACTGGAATCAGCACGGGCATCCCGGTTCAGGATCTGGACCACCTCCTCGGCCAGACTGCGGAGTAACTGTGACAGACGCGGTAGATCCACCCCCAATGCTGAGACCGCCAGGGTGAGAAGACGGTGGTGCATGGCTGCCGTCAGGTGCATCACCCCCACTGAGATCATTTCCGCCATGATCGACTGGGTACTACGGATCACCTGCTCGCGGCTGCGGGGAGCCTCCTGACTGAACTGCAGCAGCTTCTGCTCTTGGTTCTCCCAGGGAGGGAGCAACCCCTGGTGCTGTTGATAAGCCAGGACTGCCGCCACCCGATGGGCACAAACCCCTCGACTTTTACAGGAACAGATCATGCCCTCCAGTCCAGTGGCAGCAAATAAGCGGCAGTCAATATTCACCTCTGAGAACTGGATCAAGACCGGATCTTCACCCGAGATCTGGTAGGTCCCTGACTGAGTCAAGAGTTTGAGTGCTTGATTCACCTTCGGTTTTCCAGCCCAGCGGATCAGGTGCTCCATGCTGACGGCTACTAGCTGTTCATGGCTGGAGAGAGAAGTAGAGGGGGCGTTGGCTTCAGGTGGCGTTTGCTGCTGGGAGATCTGAGTGCGCAACCACAAACAGGTGGAAAGAATGTGACGACAGACACTGGTGGCCGGACAGGTACAGGTGGCCTGGGTCGGACCGATCACAGGTAGGGTGACCACGCTATCTCCCACCCGCAGCTCCAGGGCAGTGTCTGTGATCGATTCCACCTCTGGAGGTTGACCTACCAGATCCTTGTGGGCACGGCGCAGAAGCCCTTTATTGGCCAGAGCCGTGAGTGCGGCATCATCAGGCGGGGGAACTGCTGCAGAAACGAGGTTAAGTGATGATCTTGGCTAACCATTCGGCAAAGGATCGGGGGGTAAGGGCGGCGATATCCATGCCCTGGGCGGCCAGCCGTTCGGCCATGCCCACATCATAGTAAGCACTGGCCTGCTCATCCAGGGAGGCCAACCCCAACAGTCGCACCCCTGCTTCCCGCAACCGTCCACAGATGGTCAACAATTGGCGTGGGGATCCCCCTTCACAAAAGTCACTGATCAGCACGAGCAAGGTACGGTGGGGATTCTGCACCAGTCCCTCACAGTAGGCCAGAGCCTGCCCAATATTTGTTCCTCCCCCCAGTTGCACACTCATCAACAGCTCCACCGGATCATCGGCATGGCCCGTAAGATCCACTACCGAGGTGTCAAAAATTACGAAGCTGACCTTGATGGAGGGAAGACCCGCCAGGATCCCCCCCATGACGGCACTGTGAATCACTGAGTCGGCCATGCTACCACTCTGGTCAATGCACAGGATCACATCCCAGGGCAGCCGCCGCTCCAGGCGCGAGAAAAAGCGCAGGGAATGCAGGATCAGCCGTTGTCGCTCCGGATCATAGTGCTTGAGGTTTTGCCGCAGGGTACCGCGCCAGTCAAAATTTTGGGCCACTTGCAGAGGGCTCTGTTGAAATCGATTTAACTTCCCCAAGAGAGTGCGGCGGATCTCCTGTTCCAGGCGGCGACGAATATCTTCCACCACCTCTCGGACAATGCGGCGAGCGGTCTGCAAGACTTCCCCCTGCATACTGCCCTTAAAGGTCAGGACGGTTTTCAGCAGATCCATGTTGGGTTGCAGTTTCTCCAGAACCGCCGGATCCGTCACCAGTTCCTGCATGCCATAGCGATCGAGGGCATGTTTTTCAATGACTTCTACCGTTTCCTTGGGAAAGAGTTCCCGCACCGTCGCCACCCAGGTAGGAATGGTCAGCTGACTGGGATCCAAAGACCCGGGTTGTTTTTCGGTGGATGATCCTCCTTGGCCTGAGGGGCGTACTCCTCGACCTGCGTATTCTTGCCCATAAAGAAAATCCAGCGCCTGCTCCATCCGCAATTGCTCAGGGGACATTGAACAGGGCAACTGTTGCTCCGCGTAGCGACCCAGAATATAGCGCCACCGCAGCAGTTGCTTTTGCGGATCAGTTGTCAATCTCAGGTCTCCACTTGCGGCTGCTCCTTTCAAATCCACTGTATGCTGATAAGGCAGGCGTTGCCGGGTCTTATGTCAGCTTTTGTGCGTCAGATCTTGATTCCGTTTCTGATTCTTGTGGTTTTTCTCTTTACCCTGGTGGTCGTGAGTGCGCGGGCCTTCCTGCCAGGAGATATGGCCCAGCCAGCCCCTCTGGGATCAGACCCATCTATTGCCCTGATCCAGCTCCCCCACTGGAGTTGAGATTTTGGTGACCCTCCCTTCTGGCTATAACTGGCAGGAGGGGCAGAGACAAGATCAACAGCGATTGCAGCAGTGGTTGGCCGCCACGCTTCAGGAAACTTTTCCCCAGCAACAGAGCTGGTCTCATCTCCAAACCACGGTTGAGCAACTTTATGATCCCCCCACAACACCCTGCTGGTGGATCCGCTGGCAGAAGGATGGCAGCTTCGTGGGCTGTGGCTGGGCCGGGGTCTCTCGGGATCAGGTAACCCATGACCGCATCGCCTATATTTTTCTGATTCGCGTGGATCCGGCTCACCAGCATCGGGGTCTGGGTAGGGCCTTGCTGCAGATCATCACGGAGTGGGCAAAATCCAGGGAGCTGAGGGGCCTCTCTCTCCAGGTTTTCAGTCATAATGAAACCGCCCTCAAGTTTTACCAACAGCTAGGGTTTCATCTGCAGGGATACTGGATGGGCAAATCCCTTAGTTCAATGGATATTTGAAGTTATCATCTCCCGGAGGCGCTTCAATGTTGAGGTTCTCGATCCAGCCCTGTAGTGAAGTTCCCGCCTCAGCCCAGCTGTTAAACCAGATCAGTTTTGCCATTGCCTGTGGTCAGTATGCTCCGGGCTATCGACTGCCCAGTACTCGCCAGCTGGCCATGCAAACGGGGTTACACCGCAATACGATCAGCAAGGTTTACCGACAACTGGAGGAAATGGGCCTGGTGGAAACACGGGCGAGCTCCGGGATCTATGTCAGTGCCCTGGCCTCTCCTGTCCATCCAGCCCTGGATCAGTTTAACCAGCAGGCAGAGGCCTATCAGTTGGTGCGCAAAGGGCTGGATCAGCTACTCAGCTACGGTTGTACTCTGGCGCAGGCACGAGAACTCTTTCTGGAGGAGATCGACTGGCGCTTGCGTTGTAGCAGCCAGGTATGGATTAGCGTGCCCCGCTCCGATCTGGGTTCCGGACGCTTGATGGCGGAAGAATTACAGCAGGCGCTGCAGATCCCGATTCAACTGGTCCCCCTGGAGGAGCTGGAACCTGTGTTGAAAGAAGTCACATCGGGCACCGTGCTCACGATTCGCTATTTCACCAGTGCTGTTGAAGCCGTGGCCAAAGCCTTTACCGTTCGGGTTGTTCCGGTGGATATCTATGACTACGATGAAGAGGTGGAAATGGTCAAGAACCTACCCATCAATACCTGCCTGGGTCTGATCAGTCTCAGCCGCGCCATCATGGAGGTGGCCGATGTGATTGTCCAGAGCATTCGTGGCGAAGACCTGCTGGTGGTGAAGGCTAAGGTCACGGACCTGGATCAGGTGCGGCGGGTGGTGCGGCGTGCGCAGGTGATCATCTGTGATTCCTACAGTCATGCCACCGTCAAGGCCGTGATCCGTGAGGCCCGCCCCGATTTAATTCGGCTGCCAGATCTGGTGTGTGCCGAAAGCTATGTCAGTCAACAATCGGTGGAAATGCTCCGGCGGGAATTGGGCTGTTAGTTGCTATCCAGATGCTTTTTGATGAAGCTGGTGACGGTGGTGCCCATTTCCTGACGGATCTTCTTAAATTGTTTCTGCTGCCGCCACTTCTGAAACGCCTTCTGATAGGCATCACTGCCAGGGTGAAATGCACTCCAGCCATCCAGGGTTAAGCCCAGCCCCCAGCCCAGTACCACATAATGAGCCCAGCCCAATCCAGGGGCAATCACCAGATCCAGGCTCACCAGAAAGCCATTGACGATCACGTACTTGATGGCATGGGAAGTGAACTTACTGCGCCGATAAGCTTGAAATTCTCTAGCTTCTTCCAGGATCTGCTGTTGCTGCTGCCAGTCTGCCTCAGCGGCGTCAAGATCGGCTGGATTGATCCCCAGTTCTGTAGCCATGGCCTGCAGATCTTCGTGAGAGAACTCCTGTCCGTTGCGGGCCTGGCGGGCGATCGCCTTCTGGAGGATGTCCTGAACATCTTGCTGGCTGTAGGACTGTGTCATCATCTCATCCACGCAGTTATCTTAATTCTAATCAGCTAGATTCAAGGTCCTGCCATAATCGGATCAGCTTAGCGGAGAATAGGGCAATGACCGCAGCCCAGCGACTCACCTTCGAGCAATACCTGGAACAAGACCACGCCACCGATCAACGCTACGAACTGGTGGATGGGAGATTAACTGAGTTGCCGCCCGAATCTGAGCCCAACAGTTCTCTGGCCAACTTCTTGTTTCTGCAACTGGTCAATGCTGGTTTGTCCTTTCGACAGATCCACCTCCATGCATGTGAAATCCAGGTTCCTGTTCTACAACCGGGTGATCCGGCGAACCGCTACCCTGAGCTTACGATCCTGCGACCCGAACATCTGGAACTGACGCGCAAGCGCCTGACAATTACCTTTGATGCTTTGCCTCCCGATCTGGTGGTCGAAATTGTCTCTCCTGGCGAACGCAGCCGTGATCGCGACTACAACCGTAAACGTGCACAGTACGCCGCCCGAGGCATCCCAGAATATTGGTTAGTAGACCCTGACATCAACACAATCCTGGTTTTGCAACGTGATGGAGGATCTTATCAAGAAGTCGGCCAGTTCACCAAAGACATTCCGATCCAGTCCCCTCAGCTAGAACAACTTGGGATTATCTTTTCGCTAACTGCTACACAGATCTTCAGATCAGTTCAATAACTTCACCGTCATATTTGCTAATTCTGCTGTCGTGCTCAAGTGTCAAGCAGTCATGCATTATCTGCGCTTCTATTGTCTATCTGATCCAGAAGCGAAAATTGGGAAAGACGGACCTGTTAAGGATTCGAGATTGTTTCTCAATATGTTCATTCCCTAAATTACCATAGTCATCTGCCGAAATGGATTAGACGATGTAGGATTACCGTCAAAGATCAGATCCTCAAACTCAGCAATCATCTTTTCTAAAGACTGACGAGTTTCAGGCTGTAATTTCATCATGATTGATTTTTTGGTTTTCACATCACGGATATCCCACCAGTGCTTGCTACAGTCGAACCCCCAATCTGGATCACGTCTCCAGGCAATCAGTTCTAAAGTACCGGGCTGAATAGGATAAGGATCATGGGAGAGACACTGGTGAATTTGTTCTCTATGTAAGGATGGTGCCATACCTGTCAGGGAACTTACGAATAATCATAGTATTGTATCCTTATAGATCCCACGCCTCGATAGTGAGACACTAAAATCATGGCAATTCAGATTGCTCTAACTTAAGTAGTTAAGCCAATTAGTTACTACAACATCCAGAGCAGAGAAAATAGCAGAGCCAACCAAAGCCTCTCCTGACCAATTGAGTTTTTAGTTTTTCAGTTTCTCAAAGAAACCAAGCTTTCTATGTCTTTATTGATGCCCGCAAGTTGGGCCATTTGGTGGACAGGACGCGGCGAGAGTTTTCGGAGGAGGATATCACCCAGATCGCGGATACCTACCATCGCTGGCGGGAAGGGAGTGAGTATGAGGATGTCCCTGGGTTCTGTAAGTCGGCCAGTCTGGAGGAGATCCAAGGGCATAACTACGTCCTGACCCCTGGGCGCTATGTGGGGGCGGCGGAGCAGGAGGACGATGGGATCCCGTTTGAGGAGAAGATGCAAGGGTTCACGGCTAAGTTGAGTGAGCAGTTCCAGGAGTCGGCGCGGTTGGAGGAGGCGATCCGGAAGAATCTTGAGGGGTTGGGATATGGGCTCTGATCTGGCTCCTACTGGATATGCACCGTTCCTTGCCGATCTAAAGGAGCGGATCCGGTCTGCTCAGGTGCGGGCGGCTCTGGCGGTGAATCGGGAGCTGGTGTTGCTTTACTGGCAGATCGGGCGGGAGATTCTGGCACGGCAGGATCAGGAGGGTTGGGGATCTAAGGTGATTTCTCGTCTTGCTAAGGATCTCCGGCAAGAGTTTCCAGAGATGAGGGGGTTTTCCCGTGCAAACTTGCTTTACATGAGGGCTTTTGCTGCTGCTTGGGGGGATGAGTCAATAGTCCAACAGGTTGTTGGACAAATTCCCTGGGGGCATAATGTGCGGCTTTTGGATAAGCTCAGCGATCCCCAGGAACGGCTGTGGTACGCCCAACAAACGATCGCCCACGGTTGGAGTCGGGCTGTTCTGGAGCACCAGATTGAGACGAAACTATACCAACGGCAAGGGAAGGCGATCACGAATTTTGAGGTGACGTTGCCTAAGCCCCAGTCGGATCTAGCCCAGCAGTTGCTCAAGGATCCCTATACGTTCGATTTTTTGAGTTTGGGGGTGGAGGCGAAGGAACGAGATCTAGAGAAGGCGTTGCTGGATCGGATCCGAGATTTTTTGTTGGAGTTGGGGATGGGGTTTGCTTTTTTGGGGAGTCAGTATCATCTGGAGGTGGGGGATCAAGATTTCTATCTCGATCTGTTGTTTTATCATGTACGGTTGCGGTGCTATGTGGTGATTGATCTGAAGATGACGGAGTTTAAACCCGAATACTCAGGCAAGATGAGTTTTTATGTGTCGGCGGTAGATGATCTGTTGCGTTACTCAGACGATCAGCCAACGATCGGTTTAATTCTATGCAAATCACGAAATCAGACGATTGCAGAATACGCCTTGCGAGATGTGAACAAGCCGATTGCAGTGGCTGAATACACGCATAAGCTGCCAGAGGATTTACTAGGGGTTCTACCCAGCGTAGAGCAGCTAGAGGCGGAGATAGAGGCAATTGTGATTGATGTAGCGTGGGGAGTCGAGGTTTTAATCGATCCGCAGGAGGATAACGAGTGATGGTTTCGACAACACAGCAGATCTGGTCTGATCAGGCATTCATGGAGCTACCGGACGATGGACATCGCTACGAGCTGGTGAATGGGGAGCTGGTGGATATGGGCAATGCTGGGATGGAGCATGGGGAGATCGGATCCTATCTGGGAGGGTTGCTGGCACTCCATGTTCGCCAAAATAAGTTGGGCACGGTTTGTGATTCCAGTACGGCGTTCACCCTCAAAAGCGGGAACAAGCGATCCCCTGATATCTCCTTTGTCAGCCGAGATCGACTGCAGGGGTTGAGCCGTCCGCCCCGTGGGTTCTTCCAAGGATCCCCTGATCTGGCGGTGGAGATCTTATCGCCTGGGAATACGGTTGAGGAGATGCACGAGAAGATTGTGGAGTATTTCCAGAATCAGACGCGGTTGGTGTGGGTGATCCATCCGGATGAACGGTATGTGTTGGTGTATCACCAGCCGGAGCCGGATCAGTTCTTGCGGATCGAGGATGCTTTGGATGGGGAAGAGGTGGTCTCTGGGTTCTCGATAAGTGTTTCGGATCTGTTTGAGACGTGGAGTTTTTAGTCTATTCTGATCAGCTAACAAGCTCATCGGTTGCTATGCCCATCGAGGGCGTCAAGAAGAGATCGAACTCTAATCTTGACCAAGGAAATTTTTCTGGGATGATAGCCCTAGTCTTTTTTCCCTTAACGGATGCAATCACTCGTTTCAGCCCTGAGCTCCTTCTTTCAGCTGTATGGCACCCCTCTGATGCTGGTGCTTACCGTGATGGGGTTTTCCTCGGGTTTACCCCTGGCTATGCTGGGACAACCGCTACAGGCCTGGATGACGGATGCAGGGGTAGGCACGATTACGATTGGGCTGACGGCTCTGATCGGTTTGCCCTACTCCTTCAAGTTTCTCTGGGCACCTTTTCTGGATCGCTTTGTTCCCCCATTGCCAGGCAGACTCCAAGGAAGTCGGCGGCGTAGCTGGTTGGCCCTCCTGCAGATCCTGCTCTGTGTCGGAATTGGTCTGCTGGGCTATCTGGATCCGCGTCACTTTGAATCGCTATTTCTAATGGCAACAGCCGTAGCTTTTCTCAGTGCCAGTCAGGATATTCAGGTGGATGCTCACCGCACCGATTTGCTCAATCAAGAAAGTATGGGAGCAGGTGTCGCGGTCTACGTCTTTGGCTACCGGATTGCACTGCTGATGGCTGGCGTGGGGGCATTGCGGCTGGCAGATTATCTGGAGTGGTCGCAGGTCTACCTGATCATGGGGGGGCTGATGCTGGTGGGGGTGATCGCTGCCTACTTCAGTCCTGAGCCTGAGGATCTGGTGGAGGGACCGACAACTCTGACTGCTGCAGTGATTGATCCCTTTCGCGCTTTCCTGCGTCATTATCCGCAACAGGATCGGTCCTGGGTTCCCTTCCGCCCTCTCCAGGCTATCTTGGAGCGTCCCCTTGCCCTCTGGACTTTAGGCTTTGTCGCGGTCTACCAGCTGGCGGATCGCATCTCGGCCCCCATGTCCGTGAAGTTTCTCCGCGATCTGGGCTTCAGTAATACCGATCTCAGCAATCGCTACTGGATGATTTTCTTCGCCACGCTGGCCGGAGTGTTTGGGGGGGGCTGGGCCGTGAAACGATTGGGGATCCGTTCTTCCCTGATCTGGTTTGGGATTGTCCAGGGGATCAGTAATCTCAGCTTTATGGTGCTGGCGCTGGCCGGACAGGATTATCCCGTCATGTATGGAGCCACCTTTGTCGAGAATTTCAGTGGTGGAACCGGAACTGCTGCTTTTCTGGCGTTCTTAATGAGTCTTTGTGATAAAAAGTTCAGCGCCACTCAGTATGCGTTGCTCTCCAGTTTGTTCGGTTTGGGGGGATCGCTGGCGGGATCAACCTCCGGCTGGCTGGCATCACAGCTGGGATGGGCTCCCTTCTGGGGTTTGACCAGTCTGGGGGCATTGCCTGGATTAGTGCTGATTTTGAGTTTGGATCTGCTCTCCCGGCCTCAGACACCAGAAGTGACACCCGCAACCACCGCTTCCTCTGAGCTAGGCTTATAAATGTGACAAATTGTGTACTCATTTCCCCCTCAGGACCTTTATGCAGCGGATTATCCTCATGACCGGCAAGGGTGGTGTCGGAAAAACTTCGATGGCCGCCGCCACAGGTTGGCGTTGCGCTGAACTGGGATACAAGACTCTGGTCCTCAGTACCGATCCTGCCCATTCGCTGGCCGATAGTTTTGATCAGCCTCTGGGCCACGAACCGATTCAGGTGCAGCCCAATCTCTGGGGAGCCGAATTGGATGCGCTGGTGGAGCTGCAGGAAAACTGGGGATCCGTCAAATCCTACATCACAGAAGTGCTACAGGCACGAGGGTTGGATGGAGTCCAGGCTCAGGAACTGGCGATCTTGCCCGGCATGGATGAGATCTTTTCGTTAGTGCGGGTGAACCGCCATTATGACGAGGATGATTTTGATGTGTTGATCATTGACTCGGCCCCCACCGGAACAGCCCTGCGTTTGCTCAGCCTGCCGGATATTTCGGGCTGGTACATGCGCAAATTCTACAAACCTCTGCAGGGGCTGGCTCAGATGCTGCGACCCGTGGCCGAACCGATCGTGAAAAGCCTGACCGGGATCCCATTGCCCAATAACAAGGTGATGGATGCTCCCTATGAGTTCTACGAAAAGATTGAGCGGCTGGAGAAGATCCTCACCAACAACCGCATTACCTCTGTACGCCTGGTGACCAATCCCGAGAAAATGGTCCTGAAGGAGTCACTGCGGGCCCATGCTTATCTCAGTCTCTATGGGGTGGCCACAGATCTGGTGATTGCCAACCGGATCATCCCTGAGCATGTTCAGGATCCCTACTTTGCCCGCTGGAAAGAATCGCAGCAGCGCTACCGCGAGCAGATCCACACCGACTTTGCCCCCCTGCCCGTGAGCGAAATCCCGCTTTACTCTGAAGAATTAGTGGGATGGCAGGCTCTAGAACGCCTGAAGCAAGATCTCTGGTCAGAGCGAAATCCGGCGGAGGTACTCTACTCAGAAACCACAATGGCAGTTGTAACCGAAAACGGCCAGTACCGCCTGGATCTTTACCTTCCGGGCATTCCTAAAGATCAGATTGAACTGACCAAAACCGGAGATGAGCTCAATATTCGCATTGGCAACCATCGCCGTAACCTGGTTCTTCCTCAAACGCTGGCGGAAATGCAACCTGCTCGCGCCAAGATGGAAGAAGACTATCTCCGTATCCACTTTGCACCCTGAACTGACTGGCGGATCTCAGCCCTGTGTGCTTGTCAGGAAAGGATCCACCAGGGCTCAAGATCTAACGGCGAGAATTAGCTTCGCTGTCAGCACGGAGGTCCAGAAGAGGAGCAGAGATTTCGAAACTAGGGCGCAGATCAGAAGCTGGAGATGCCACCAGGTTACTGTCTACATTTAGGTTAGCGCTGGGGCGGATGATGTCTTCCCCTCGCCCTTGCAAGATCCGAGCCTCAGTCAGTGCTTGTTGCAGGGGGGTGGTTTCGGCCAGGGCTATAGGAGCCGCAACTGCCATCAAGATCAGAGCAGAAAAGGTGGTGGTCAGGAAACGGGTACTCATAACAAACCTCCAGAAATGATTGCGAACGGTGCCTGCGAACGATCAGGGAGCACTTGATTTGTTTCAACTGTTTATATAGTGACAGTTACACATGAAAGTATCCTGATCGGGGTCTAAGAGAGCGCTGAGGGGAAAGGCTCGAAATGCTGAGGTAGACTAAGGGCAGACTGAGAGGGGGCTTCAAGCTTTTTGGGAGCTGTTCCTGACTCAGAGATTAGGGTGGATACTTGAGCCATGAACCATCTAGATCTCCACGCCTCCAGAACCTCAAGCCATGTTTGTACTCTTGAGTTGGAGGTAACTCAGATTAGTCACGAAAATTTTCAGCCCTACGGCACCCTGATCACGGCTGCAGAGGATGGCAAACCTTTTGGGGGCGATGAGGCTCAGCTGGATCTATCGCAGGGCAGCCCCGCTTTTACATCATGCAACTGCCGAACCGCGGGTTGACGTTCCATCAGATCACACGACATTTGCGGGTTACCCAGTGTCTGGCAGCGGTAGGTCAGGATCCCTGGCTGCTGGCGGTTGCCCCTCCTGCCGAGCTGGATCATCCTGAGGCGGTCCCCTCCCTGGAGGCAATTCGCGCTTTCCAGATCCCTGGGGATCAGGCAATTCAACTGCACCGGGGCACCTGGCATGCCGGTCCCTATTTCACTGCTCCCACCCTGGCCTTTTTCAATCTGGAGCTGACCGATACCAATCAGGTGGATCACCACAGCTGCGACCTGGATCACACCTACGGAATTGCTCTGTGCTTCCGGAATTGAATCCAGCACCGACTGTTCCCCGCTCGTCTAGCCTGCGGATCTTGGGGCTCGATCCGGGTCTGGCCACCATGGGCTTTGGCTGTGTCGAAATCCAGCTGGATGAGCAGGTAGTGGCTCTCGATTACGGGGTGATCAGTACTCCTAAAGACCGTGATATTCACGCACGTCTGCAGATCCTTTACGAAGATCTCGCCCATTTGCTGGATCAGCTGTCCCCTCACCAGGTTGGTCTCGAGAAACTCTTCTTTTACCGCATGGGGAACACGATCCAGATTGCCCAGGCCCGTGGCGTGATCCTGCTGGCGTTGGCCCAAAGACACCTTTGCCCACGTGAATTTACTCCTGCCCAGGTGAAGCAGAGCCTGACGGGGTATGGCCGTTCGGATAAGCATGCCATTCAGGAAGCTGTGGCACGGGAACTGCATCTCCCTCACCTGCCCCGACCTGATGATGCTGCCGACGCTTTAGCCATTGCCCTGACGGTCTGGCAGCACCGCTTTGCCGACGGTTAACCCAGAAGGGTGGTAAATCTCCTCAATCCCCGATCGGATGCCGGAGTATACTGGGCGTGCTGAGCACTAGGAAATGCTTCTTGGATCTCTCCTGCAAAAGTGAATATGCGCTCCTGGCCCTCCTGGAACTGGTACAGCAGTATCAAGAGAATCGGATCCTTCAGATCAAAGAGATTGCTGCTCATCAATCCATCCCAGATCGTTATTTGGAGCAACTCCTGGCGACATTGAGGAGAGCTGGGCTGGTGAGAAGTCAACGGGGAGCCCGTGGGGGCTATCAATTAGCACGTCCACCCTGGACGATCACCCTGCATGAAGTAATTCAGGCGATCGAAGGGGAAGATCTTACCCGCAATAACCGTCGCTCTCCTGATCTTGAGCCCATCCCCGCATTAGCAAACCTGCGGAACGTCATGGCGGAGCCCAGGCAGCGGCGATTACCGTTCTCCAAAACACAACCCTCCAGGACCTTTATGAAAAACTCTTACAACGGGAAAGAGCGGGGATCATGTACTATATCTAGCCTTGTTAGTCCAGAATCAGGAATCATCCATCTCGATTCGTATTGTTCTGGATGCGTGCAAGCAGGGATCCGTCTACCATGTGGATATCGGTCTATACTGAGTGACTGCAACAGTTTATACATCCCCAGACCTGTTGCTGCCTGAGCCCTCCCTTTGCCTGCAGGTACGATATCAATCAGGATGAAGTGCAATCTGCCTTCTGCATGGGAATCTTCAAAGCAGCTATCCGCCGATCAGGAGAAATGAGCCATGGAAACTGAGCTTGCGCACCCGTCCACCCTCCTTCCCGCCATGGATCAATTGCTGCTGATTGCTCAGGAGGAAAATACCAATCTCACCACTCTGCTGGATGAAGCGATTCTCCTTCTGACTCAGGATCGGGCTCGCCAGCTGAATCGGCAAACGCGCAGGCAAGAAGAAGTGGTCGAACAGGATTTTGGCATTACTTCGGCAGCCTGGGCACGGCAGGAAATCGAAGCCGATCAGGGCATGATGGAGGACCTGGCGGTGATCTACCGCTCTCCAGAAGTGTGGGCCATGCTGGAGGCCACGATTCAACGGAAAGCTGCTCACTTTGATCAGGGTTTGGTCATGAATCAAGATCCCCAGACAGAGTCATCTCCCCAGGCTTAGGTAAGGCCCCATGCCCAAAAGAACCCAACAACAACAGGTGGGAGATGGGGGAGAAAACTTTGTGGGCAACTATCTGCGTCAGCAGGGGTGGCAGATCCTCAGTCAGCAGTGGCATTGTCGCTGGGGAGAGCTTGATCTGGTGGCTCGCAAGGGCTCGGTGCTGGCCTTTGTTGAGGTGAAAACGAGGCGGTCGGGGAACTGGGATGAAACCGGACTCCTGGCGGTTCATGGGGACAAGCAGAAGAAGATTATCAAAACAGCCCTGATCTACCTGAGTCAACAGCAGCCTTCGCTTGCCGCTGATCTGGAGTATCGCTTTGACGTCGCCTTGGTCCAGCACAGCATCTCGCCCAAAGGTGATCTGATCTGGCAACTGGAACAGTATATTCCTGCCGCTTTTGAGCTGAGTCAAGGAGGGCTCTATTGACGCTCATCCTGCCAACCTCTGCCTTCGACAGGCTCCGCCAACGCGGTATAGGCAGAGGAGTGGGACGAATCTTGCTAGTAGGATGACGATAGTTGGTTTGGATGCAGTGAGCCTCTGCAAGACAGGATCAAGCAGAGGTTGATTGAGTATCCTGAAACGTGACCGCCCTGCTGTATCTAGGCCGTTGCTATGACTCAGTCCAGTGCTTCCGATTATCCCGAACTCCCTCTGGATCTTGCAGATGCCCAGTCGCAGGCCATGGCAGCAGTCCAAAGAGCGGTGAACTCGGGATATCAACGTCTGCAGATTGATATTCTCATCCCTGATTTGAAGCCAGAAAACCTGGCCCGTCCTTTTTTTAGAGGTGTGTAACCCGCCCCTGCTGGCTATTTTTAGTGATGCTGGCGGCGCTGCCCTTGCCCAGCGAGACTGGATGTCCAGTGATCCTCCCATCCCCGAGGGTGTGGTCCTGGAGAGTTTGAGCAGTCGCACCTCTGTGGCTGAGGATCAGGCGGTTCTCTTTGTCACTCCTGCGGTATACGGGATCGAGCAGGTGGAGCAGGTGTGCAATACCATCAGCCGTCAGAATTCGGATCACCGCCCCGTTGTGTTACTCAACCCTCAACTTCAAGATGCCGCCACCGTGGGTGTGGGGCTGTCTGGTCGGCGCCTCCAGCAACGATTTATCAACACGTTTGAGCCCTGCTATTATCTGCGACCTCTGGGCAATGGAGCCCTCTTCCGTGTTTATCCTTATCCCTGGACAATCTGGACGCAGGACAGTGAAACAGGGGAGTATCAGCTCTTGGACACCACTGATAGTCAACCTTCCGGGGAAGATTTAGCGGAGATCTTTGCCCGCAACTATCCCTCGACCAATAGCTTTTGGGCAGGTTTGCGTCGATTTCTTCAGGCTTTACAACGATAGCGGTGAATGCTGTTACAAGAATTCTCCTGGCAGCACCCACCTCTTCGCTTGGAGGCTTACTTGACTTCTGCCTTGGCTCCAGCATCTTCAAGCTTCTTCTTCAAGCCCTCTGCATCCTCTTTAGAGGTTGCTTCCTTAACCGCTTTGGGAGCAGCTTCCACCAGATCCTTGGCATCCTTAAGTCCCAGACCTGTGATCTCGCGCACTGCCTTGAGAATGGCGATTTTCTTGTCGGCGGGCACTTCCTGCAGGATGACATCAAATTCGGTCTGCTCTTCTACAGGCTCTGCTTCCGCCGCCGGAGCTGCTGCCCCAGGCATGGCCATGGCAGGCATCATCATGCCACCCCCTACGGGAGCTGCGGCACTAACGCCAAAGGTGTCTTCAATGGCTTTCACCAATTCCGAAGCCTCCAGCAAGGTCATGGCTTTCAGCTCTTCCAGAATCCGTTCTACACGCTCAGACATGAGTTACTCCTTTTCGTTGACAATGAATTAACAACAAACAACCTGCTGACTCCGATCAGGATCAGGCTGCGTCCTGTTGACGCTGATCGGCCACCGCCTGAATGGCCCGTGCCAGAGAAGCAGGGATCTGATCCAGTCCAGTGGCAAGCTGGGTCGGAACTCCGTTGAGAGACACCGCCAGCCGAGTGGCAATGGTCTGAATCCCTCCGGCTGCTTGTGCTAGCAGCACTTCTTTCGGGGCAGATCGGCAACAGCCTGGGCCTGCTCGAGATTGAGGGCCATGCCGTCAATGGCTGCACCGCGAAATTCGGTTTTTCTTGGTCTTTTTTTGAAAATCCTGAAAGATCTTGACGGTCTTGCCAATATCCCCACGAATGAGAACAAAGACATTGGGTCCCGACAGGAACTTCTCCCAGTCCAGCCCAGGTGGGACGATCA
>JAAUUJ010000120.1 GCA_012030715.1 Synechococcaceae cyanobacterium SM2_3_1
GACGATCAATCAGCCCGACCCGCTTCCCGCCCCCCAGCCTCAGATCCGAGAACCCGACCCTCCCTCGCTCCCCAACCCCCATCGACCTGTACTCTCCTCCATTTTCTGGATCCTCGGCTTCTCTCCAGCCTCCCGAGATCCAACTCCCTGAGATTTTGCAAGCCGGAGACACCCTGGATATTGCCTTCTACTTACCTGAACAGCCGGAAGGAGTCCCGCTTCCCTGGATCAAGTTCTGGGTCAAACAGGGGGGACAAACTCGCTCATTAGTAGACGGCCCCCGCTGGCTGCTTGATTTCACCACCGACAGTCAACAGCGCTGTTATGCCCTTACCCGCATGACCGTTCCGCACCGATGTCCGGAGCTGATCTTTGAAGCCTGGACGGTTTCCAGGGATATGCAGAAAAAAAGTGAGCATCGTATTGTCAGGCGAGCCGTTCAGCTTTAACTGAGTTGTGACGCAGAGCAAGGTCAAACAGCGCTGCCTACCCCAGATATGCCAAGATTAGGCCTTGATCCCTTGAGTATCCGCCCTTGCATCGTTCCACCCCTTCTCCTCTCGCGGCTTTACCTTCGACCCGCCTGGATCCTCTGACTTTAGGCATTACAGGCATCAGTCTCTGCCTCTGGTCTTCTGCTTTTGCAGGGATCCGGGCGGGATTGATGGCCTATGCACCGGGGCAACTTGCGCTTCTGCGATACCTGGTGGCAGCAATCGTACTGGCAGTCTACGCCTGGATGACACGCATGCCTGTTCCGGAACGGCGGGATTGGCCAGCATTGGCAGGTTTGGGCCTGTTGGGGGTGACCACCTATCATCTGGCTCTCAGTTACGGCCAGATCACGATCCAAGCAGGATCGGCCAGTTTGCTGATTGCGGCAGCCCCCATCTGTGCAGCATTGATCGCCGTGATTAAACTGGGAGAACACCTGCGGATCTGGGGCTGGGTTGGCATTGGGATTAGCTTTGCTGGGGTAGCGCTGATCGCCCTGGGGGAAGGGGAAGGGTGGCACTTTGCCCCTGGGGCCTGGCTGGTGTTGCTGGCCGCTCTCAGTGCCAGTCTGTATCTGGTGCTCCAGAAACCCTATCTGCGTCGCTATTCTCCTCTCCAGATCACTGCCTACGCCGCCTGGCTAGGACTGCTGCCCATGCTGGTTTTTCTGCCGGGATTGCTTGTGACCCTACCCTCGGCACCCCTTTCTGCCACCCTACCGATTGTCTATCTGGGGATCGGGCCCACAGCGATTGCCTACACAGGATGGGGGTTTGTCCTCAGCCGCATTCCCGCTTCGATTGCGGCCAGTTTTCTGTATTTGCAGCCCCCGCTGGCCATTGCGATCGCCTGGATCTGGTTACGGGAGGTGCCTTCGCTGGTGTCGCTCTGGGGAGGAGTCCAGGCCCTGATTGGGGTGGTGATGGTCAACCGCTGGGGGCGTTCCGCTTGACCCCATCTCGGGATCTTGCAGCTATTCTAAAGCTTAAGGTTTACACACAAGAGATGTATACTCACAGCAAGCTGGAGCTGACCTGTCAGGGAGCCATGGTGGTTTTGAGTGGAGCCATGGCCAAAGCCAAAGAAATGGGCGTGCCCCAATGTATTGCTGTGGTTGATACCGCAGGAGATCTGCTAGCCTATGCCCGCATGGATGGAGCCAAACGGCTGAGTCAGCTTTCCTCAACCCAGAAGGCAGTGACGGCTGCATCCTCACAAACAGCGACAGGATCAGTGCCTGCGGAGGTGGAGTTCAAACTGGGGCTGGTGACGGCAGGACAACTCACCAATCTCAAAGGGGGGGTACCGATCGTACTACAGGGCCAGGTGGTAGGTGCAGTCGGGGTGGGATCCGGTACCGGCGAGCAGGATATCGAGGTGGCTGAGGCCGGGATCGAGGCTCTGTGCGCAGCGATGGCTGCAGAAGGTTCTGGACAATGATCACAGAGGCGGATTTACAGGCCCAGCTGACAGAACTGGTGGCCCAGTCAGGAGCACTGCAAACTGGACATTTTCTCCTGGCAAGTGGGTTGCACGCCCGTCGTTTTTTTCGTTGTATTCAGTTATTTCGGGATCCGCGAGCGGCAGAGATTCTGTTTGCAGCTCTTGCCGAGCGGTTTGCCTCTCACCCCGTAGAGGTGGTTCTGGGAGCCAATGAAGCAGGTAGTATTCTGGCCTTTGGACTGGCGGCTCGCTTACAAGCCAAACTGGCAATTGCCCGGCAACAGGATGGGGTCTATCACCTGATCGAGGGATTCACCCTTCTGCCCCACAGCCGCATTCTGGTCGTGGATGATATTACAACAACAGGAGGCACGGTCAACCAGTTGCTGCACCTTGTGAGGACGGCAGGAGCCACGCCTGTAGGAGTAGGCCTGATCGCCAGCAAAGGGTTGTTTGATATTGATCTAGGCTGTCCCAGCGAGGTGCTTCTGCCATTGGAAAGCATGGATGCTATCCCACCAGATCAATGTCCCCTCTGCCGTG
Organism: Synechococcaceae cyanobacterium SM2_3_1; assembly: GCA_012030715.1. Taxonomy (GTDB): domain Bacteria; phylum Cyanobacteriota; class Cyanobacteriia; order Thermostichales; family Thermostichaceae; genus JAAUUJ01. The sequence continues at coordinate 2,482 of JAAUUJ010000120.1, forward strand.
CCGGAGTGCCTTTATCCACTTGAATAGCTTTATACATCTGGAGAGGTGACGTTGAGGTCAGGGTAGGGCAGGATATCGAAGAAATCATTCATCAGGGGTGTCCAGTGCCTGATCCTGTGGTCATTCCCCCTCATGGTTTGAGTGCCTGGAAAGGGGTGGCGATTCTGGCTGCTTATTTGTCCACACAAGTTGTAGCCAGTATTTTGCTGGGGGGAACCGTCCTGATCTGGATGATCCTGATTGGGGTTCTCGATATTCAGGATCAGCTGCAGTTTGAACAGGCCCAAACTCAGATCATGCCCCCGATTCTTTTGCTTTCTACCCTGATCAGTTTTGGGGTAGTGGTGGGGTTGGTGTTGAAACTGGCTCCCCCAGCGTTTCTGGACTGTTCCCCTCAGGGGGTAGGTTGGGCTCGAGGAGATGGGCGTAGTCTCCGGTTGGCCGCTCTCACGGGAGGACTATTGGCGGGTCTTTATCTACTGCTTTCAAGTACCTACCCGCCCTCTCCACATTTACCTTTAAGTCCTTTGGTGGATATGGCCACAACTCCCGGACTGGCTCGCTGGATCTGGGTGGTTCTGGCGTTAGGGGTCGCCCCGCTCGGTGAAGAACTGCTGTTTCGGGGAATTTTACTGGGTAGTTTGGTTCAGAGCGTGGGCTCAAAATTAGCGGCGGTGGGTACCACGTTGCTCTTTGTTGTGCTTCATGCGGATGCTCTGCTGTATTGGCCAGCCCTGTTGGGGATCGGAGCACTCGCGATCACCTGCATTCTGTTTCGTTGGAAAAGTCAAGCCCTAGGACCAGCTATTGCAGTCCACCTTGCTTACAATAGTGTAATCGTCTGCTCTGCCTGGCTTTAATTGCGCCACAGTTCAGGGCAAAGGCTTTTCCTCTTTCAGGTCTTCTTGCCCTGGCTTTGCCTGAGAGTATTCCATCCGTTTCTTGAGAACTTGATTGCGCTCGAACACCTCCGAATTGTTCTGATACCAGGGGGGAATATCGTCATAGTTCGGAATGCCATCATCGATCAAATAGCGGGCGTTTTCGTCTCTGGGATATCCCTGAGCTATCGCTCCAGCACAGATGATAAACATACCCTCCTCGTTTGCCTTCAGAGCCCGCTTTGATTCAGGTGATACGCGCACAATATCGCCCCGCTCCAGCGCGATCAGTTCCCCGTTGATCAGGATCGATCCACTGCCCTCAATCACGATATAGACCTCTTCCTGCTGCTGGTGCTGATGGGTGAAGCTGTATCCGGCTTGGGGAGGAAACCGGAGCAATCCCAATGCCACTCCCTGCAGATTTAGGAGGCGGTGGGGACTGACCAACCAGGGAATAGTTTCAAAATCAAAATGCGCTTTGCTGTATCCTTCCGTCATGGGCGTATCCTTGCCAGGAGCTATCCTTGTTGTAGCTTGAACTGAATAAATTCACGAAGAACTTATCCAAAGTGGTCAGAGAGGAAAACATTCTCATAAATTTGATCAACAGATAGCTCATACCCGATGCTCTCGAGTTTGAGTTGTTCTTCAGCCAGATAAGCCCTGTAAAGCCAGTGCCGACCCTGACCGCGACGGTAAACCTCACAGATCCGCCGATCCAGCCTATAAATACTCATCCACCAGCCCCCGTTCATTCACCCGTTTCTGTTCCTGCAGCATGACCATGCCCATGTCGTGCAGGTGTTGCAGAGAGAAATGCGGGCGCAAAAACTGCGGCGGACCTTCCAGACTGTTCACCACCCGCAGGGACACCTGATCGATGCCAATCTTGTAAATGAATTCACGGATCTGTTCGTCATACATGCGAGCCCGCAGACTGCTGAAGAAATCAATCGGCTGCTGCGGAAAGGTCTGGACCAGGTGGTCAATGTCGCGGTGAGAGAGGCCATCCTCGGCAAAGATCCCCCCCACAATCCCCAGCCGATCATTAAAATCCGGTTCCCAGAAAAACTTCTCCATGCGCCCATCCCGCACCAGAGGGCCGTAGAGGGTGGAAAAATCATTTCCGGTCACGATGATCGGGATCCGCTGGATCGGTTTCTCGTCATAGCTACCGGGAAGCTGCACATTGGTGGGATTGTCTGCAATATTCATCAGGGTGGCATTCACCAACTGGGTGTTGACGGTGTACTGGGTGGTTTGATCCATGCGTCCAGCTCCTGCGTCCAGATCGTTGATCATCAGCACACACATGCGACCACGGATTCTGACCAGTTCAGCCGCCTCACGATAGCGCAACCGGATCAGACGCGCTGGATCTCCAGCATCCGGACTTTCCAATTCCCCACCCGACAGGGTGACCACTTCGATCCGCATTTGCTCAAAGACCAGCTGGCACTGAAAGGTTTTACCCTCCCCGCGGCGACCATGGATCCCCAGGATCAAAGGGACCCGCAGTCCAGAAATCTTGAGAAAATTCTTGGTGATGTGAATCGCCACCTTGTCCAGAAACCGGGGAGATAAGTAGTAGCTCATGAGATGACAGAGAAACAACGGGTAAAAGCCTGCTCCAAAGAACAGGCAAAAGCTATGGATAAAGAATGAAAAAATAGAGTCAGGCGACAGCCACCACTGTTAGTTCAAAAGTGAGATCCTTGCCAGCCAATGTGTGGTTACCATCAATAATCACGCCTTCGTCCTTGATCTCCACCACGCGCACAGGCACAGCACCTTGGGGAGTTTTGAGTTCCAGCAGCTGGCCCACCTGGGGACTCAAGTTTGCAGGAAACTGCTCATGGGGGATCTTAGCAATCATATCTTCCCGTACTTCCCCAAAGGCTTCGGTACTGGGGATCTTGATGGTGCGGGTCTCCCCTTCTTGCATGGTCTGCACGGCTGCATCAAATCCTGGGATCACCTGACCCGACCCCACTTGAAACTCCAGCGGAGACTTCCCTTCGGAGGAATCAAAGATGGATCCGTCCTCCAGTATGCCCTTGTAATGGACCTTTACAGTTTTGCCTGCTTCTATCACCTTAAGCTTCTCCTTCTTCCTGACTTCAGTCTTGGGGGCAAAACCAACCTATACCGCCTCCATGGATCATGCAAAGGTTAAGAGAATCCGATCAGAAGGGCTCAGTCCAAACTAATAGCCGCATCAGCACCGATGGGGATTGCATTTACCCTCTGAAGGATCTGGATAAGGTGGCCTATAGTGCTGAGTAGGGTTGGTGATTCGGCAAGCGCATTCATAATTCCAGATGATCTCTCCCCTGCTCAAACCTTTTCAAGGACTGTCTATGAAATTCTTTACACTTAACGATGGCCATCGCATCCCTGCCCTGGGGTTGGGCACCTGGAAATCGCGGGGTGGGGCAGCTTATCAGGCAGTCAAGGTAGCGTTGCGGGTGGGTTACCGCCATATTGATGGGGCCTGGATCTACCGCAATGAAGATGAAGTGGGACAGGCGATTCGCGAGTCAGTCGCTGAAGGTGTGATCCAGAGGCAAGAGATTTTTGTCACCTCCAAATTATGGAATTCCTATCACCAGCCTGCAGATGTGGAAACCAATTGTCAGCAGACCCTCACCTCTTTAGGAATCGACGATCTGGATCTATATCTGATGCACTGGCCACTGGCCTTTCGTCCTGACAAGATCATGGCGGAGGGAAAAGAAGATTTGATTCCGCTCTCAGAACTGCCCCTGAGCAAAACCTTTGCAACCATGTTGAAGCTCAAAGAAAAAGGCCTGGTGAAAAGTGTTGGGGTTTCTAATTTGGGGTTTCCAAGCTCAAGCAACTGATCTCAGAAACTGGGGTGGTGCCCGCAGTCAACCAGGTGGAGTTGCATCCCTATAATCCGCAGGACGATCTGTATGCCTACTGTCAGGAGCAGGGAATTCACCTGACGGCTTATGCTCCGTTGGGATCGATGGATCGTCCAGATATGATGAAGAAAGAAAAGGAACCCCTGCTGCTCGACAATGAAGTGGTGCAGTCCACAGCCACAGCAGAAGGGATCACTCCTGCACAACTGTTAATCGCTTGGGCCATAGATCGAGGCACCAGCACCATTCCGAAATCAGCCAATCCCGAACGGATCGCTGAGAATTTTGCAGCTAGCTCCTGTACCCTTTCTACTCAGGCTCGACAGGCCCTGGATGGGCTGCAGATCCGTTTCCGCTTTATTAATCCACAGGACTGGTTTATTCAGGGGATTACCCATGAGGGGGAGGATTTCTGGGCTTAGGGAGAGCAACAGGCTCATGTATTTGATTGCCAGATCAAGTGGAACTTCGGTTGAAAGTTTAATCCCACCAGAAAAATAGGATGTTGAGGTAATGATGCATACAGCGTTTCCCAATCTAGTGAACTACAGCAATCCCAAGTGTCTATGGCTTATCCAGGTCAAGGTCATACCCCAGGTGACGGGGAAATGCTGGATTCCTAGATCCAGGACTTCTCAGCCACTTCAGGGGCAATCGCTGGGGTGATAGGCACTATCCCCAGGCGGATCATCGTTCACCAGCGCAGCAAATACGGCAGTCTGGGAGAACCCTGGGCAAAGCACCTGAGATTCTCGTCAGCCAGAGGAAATGGGCTCAGAATTGTTAGCATCAAGACCGAGCTCTAAAAAGAGGCCATGGCGGAGAGAGATACAACTCCAGAAACACCGCAGGAGATGTTCTCTTCATCTGGAGTCATGACACAAAACACCGAAGAGACTCAACACAGTCGCGTCTGCTCAATCCTCCGTTTAAGTCTGGGAGGCGGCATGATCCTGCTGGGGTTAGGAGCTGGCCTTTACTGGGGCTATCGTTCTCTGCTGCGCCATGTGGTACTTCCGCGAGTGGATAGTCGGCTGGAGGAGATCCTGCAACGTTCCGTTACTTTGGGAGATCTGAGTCTGGTCTCCCTGACCCGGATCCGTTTAGGCCCCTCGCAGATCGAGAATTTAGGTACCATTGCTGCCATCGAAGTTGGGGTGAATCCGGGGCGTCTGCTTCAGGGCGATGTGGTTGGGGATCTCCGGCTGAGCAATCCCCAGCTTGCATTCGCTTTGCCCTTAGATCCCGCCCCTGTATTTCCAGCCTCAGATGCAAACTCAGCTTTGCCAATTCAGGAACTGGAGATTAACGTTGAGAGCGGCACGATCGCGGTGACTTCCCAGAGACAAACCACTACCCTGAATCAGATCCAGATCCAGTCCACACTCCGTGCTGGAGATGCACCCCCAGAACTTGAGTTTCAGGTGGGGGGACGTTTTCAGGATCAACCCATTGCCCTGGAGGGCACCCTGAATCTGGGGGCAGAGACCGCAGGTACGGTTTGGTTAACGGGCACGCAACTGCCCCTGAATGCTTTCCCCAGCCTGGCTCCCGAAGACACCCTTCCCCCCTCGTTGCTGCTGGAGGGCACTCTGGATATCAACACTCAACTTGACTTTTCTCTCCAGGACCAACTGCAGCTGGAACTGGACGGACAGGCGGGAGTCTCATCCTCCACTCTGGCTCTGGAGGCTGTGCCCTATCCCTTTACCGATATTCAGGCGGACCTGCGTTTTGCCGATCGCAGTCTGATCATTGAAGATTTTCAGGTTCGTTATGCCGATATTCCGGTGCTGGCGGAAGCAACGGTATCGTTCACAAACCAGCTGCAACCGCAGATTCAGATGACAGCAACCGTCCCCAGTCTTTCTCTGACCACGATCCAGCAGGTTCTGGACACTCCCTTACCCTTTTCGGCACAGGCGGATCTACAGAGCAATGTCAATGTCAGCGGCACCTGGCCAGATCTGAAGGTGAGCGGATCCGTGCGTTCAACTGCTGCCGGACAACTGGATCAACTGAGCCTCAGCAGCTTTGCCAGTGAATTTGAGGTGGATCTGGCCACCCAGACGCTCCGGGTCGAGCAGCTCACGGCCTCGATCGCAGGGGGAGAGATCCGTGGCCAAGGTGCAATTCAACTGGGGGACACAGCCTCGGCGCAGGCCCAGCTTCAAATTCAGAATCTTGATCTAGATCGTTTGGCGGCGCGCTACGAGACTTCACTGCCTTATCAGCTGGGGAGCCTTAATGCTCAGGTGCAGCTGGATGCTCCCATCCTGACAGATCCGTCACTGACTGCGACCTGGCAATCCAGTGGACCCGATCTGCAGAGCCAGGGGCAACTGTTCTTCCAAAATCAGCAACTGATCCTGCCTCAGGCCCAGGTGACTTTGGGTCAGGCCCAGGGCACCGTCGCACTGGTGGGGGAATGGGGACAGAACCAACTGCAGGGCAGGCTGACGCTGGAGGCTGTGGATCTGAGCTGGTGGCAGCCAGCGGCCCAGGGGCTTGTATCTGGAGCATGGGATATCCGCGGCACCTCTGATGGCTGGATCTTGAACACACTGAACGCCGACGGCAGCCTGAATGTTCCTCAAGGACTGACAGTGACTACAGAGCAGGGGAAAGCCCAGACCCCCGAAGTTCAGGTCAATCTCAGGATCACTGATCTCCCAGAGGTCTTGAATGCAGGTGATCTGCAGGCGACAGGACTGGTGCAATTGCCCCAGGGAATCACCCTGATCCGGGAGAACAACGTTCTGACGATTCCTGAGGCCAGCGGTGAGTTTCAGCTGAACGGCCCCCCCTTAAATCCAGCAGATATGCAAGCCAGGGGGGTGTTCTCACTGCCGGAGGGCGCAATTGTGATTCCCACCGACGAGGAGGCCTACGTCATTCCCGATCCGATTGAGTCCACCCTGGTTTGGGACGGTCAGCGCCTGCAACTGCAGGACAACCGGATTGGCTCTCGAGCCCGAATTAGCGGTGATATTCCTCTGAATCTGGATACGGGTGAGATTGGGGAACTGGATCTGGAGATCGAGGTACAGTCTCTGGATCTGGAGGATTTACCTTTCCTCCCTTCAACTCTGGGGCTGGCAGGACAGCTGGATCTGAATGCCCAGGTGCAGGGTTTACCCGCGCAGGTGCAGGTGCTGGGAGACCTGGCTCTAGCGGATCTGGAGGTGGGCGGGGTTACCTTTGGCGATCTGATGGGTCCCATCCGCTGGCATGCTGGGGAAGCGGGATCATTGGCGAATCTAACTTCTCCCTCCAACAACAACCAGATCCAGATGCAGATTGGACCAGAGGGCAACCTTAGCTTTCATCTGCAACAGGAGCAGATCCAGGCCAGCGGCAGTCGCCAGGGGGATCAGGTGGAGATCAGCGTAGACCAGCTTCCACTCGCACTCCTGGATCCCTTCCTTCCTGAGGGCTATCCCCGCAACCTGGAGGGATTGTTTAATGCCCAGATCAGCGGGAATCTGGCTCAACGAACGCTGCAGGGACAGCTGGACCTTGAGTCTTTAAAACTCTCGGATATTGAGGCTCAGCAGATCCGGGTTGACTTTGCCTACGAGCATGATCAGCTGACTCTGGCTAATGCCACCCTGCAACTGTTTGATAGTACCTATGAGGTAACGGGGAACATTCAGCTTCCTTTTGCTACTCCAACCCCAGCTCCCCCTCAATTCAACCTCCAGATCGAGACAACCAACGGTAGCCTGCAGGATATTGTCTCCACCTTCAAATGGCGAACCTGGGGGGATGTGATACAGCGAGGGTTCCGTTTACCTCCCCTGGGGCCAGCAGCGGTACTGGATACGAATGCGGTCGAGGTGTCAGAATTGAGCCTCTTTCAGCAACTGCAGGTTTACCTCCAGATCCTGCAACAACGCCAGGAGGCTGAGGAGCAGCAAACCAAGAAGCCTTTACCGCCGCCTCCCTCGCTACGGGGTGAGTTTGAGGCTGCTGTGCAGATCACTGGGACGCTGACGGATCCCCAGATTCGGCTATCCCTCAAGGGTTCCAACTGGTCTGCGGAAGAATTTCAACTGGATACGGTGCAGGTCTCGGGAGAACTACTGCAGGACTCTCTACAGCTCAATCCTTTACGCTTGCAAACGGGAGAGCGATCCGCCGAGTTTACGGGCATCCTCGGGCTGCAACAGCAGGAAGGTCAATTAACAGTGGAGGCCTTGCCTCTGGAGTTGACTCAGCGGTTCCTCCCTCCCGATCTGGCGCTACAGGGGAATCTGAATACCGAGCTACAACTGGCAGGAAATCTCAGAGATCCCCAGTGGCAGGGATCCTTTACCGTTGCCGAAACCCAGGTGAATGGCACTGATATCTCTGAAATTGGAGGAGATCTGGCCTATGACGCAGGCCGATGGCAGCTGGATACCCGCATTCAAATTACTCCAGAGCTGGAGCCCGTCACGATTGAAGGCACCGTTCCCTACCAGCTCCCCCTGGCCACCGTTGCCGCCCAGTCTCAACAGGTGGATCTGAATCTGGATATTGCCAACAAAGCCCTGGATCTGATCAACCCCTTCACGGATCAGGTGGAATGGCAGGCCGGAGATAGCCAGTTGCAGGTGCGGGTGCGCGGTACGCTTCGCTCTCTGACCGCAGAGGGATCCCTGAGTTTCAGTGAAGGTGTACTTACAACTACGGCAATTGCCACGCCCTTGCAAAACCTGGAAGGTCTCATCACCTTTGATCAGAGCGTGCTAAATGTCGATAGGTTCCGTGGCACGTTAGGGGATGGGACAGCGACGGCTACCGGGCAACTGCCGCTCAGCTCACGGGGGGCCCTGGCCCAGAGTGAAGATTTTCAGCCTCTGACCGTTGAGGTTCAGGGAACGACGGTTGAGATGCCGGATCTTTACGAAGGTCGTGTGGAGGGATCGATTCTGGTGGGGGGAATTGTCACCCGTCCTTTACTCGGGGGCGAGCTGAGGGCTCGCGAGGAACTGTCCGGATCCCAAGAGGTGCAGCAGAAACAGGAACACCTGCCGATCCAGCAGCAGCCCCCTTGACGCCTGCGGTTTTCCGCCCAGAGCTGAGTGATCTGATGCTGGCGGTGGGTCCAGGGATTGAAGTTTTCTCCCCCAACCTCTTCAACTTCCAGGCAGAAGGGGACTTGCTGGTCAATGGTCCGCCTCGTGATCTGGAGTCCGAAGGCACCATCTTCCTGCGCAATGGCACTATTGATCTGCCCCTAGGAAGTAATTTTCAGCTGGATCGGGCCCATGAGAATCGGGTCACTTTTGAACCTAAACAGGGGTTAGACCCCTATCTGGATCTGAGACTCTTTACCCGAGTCACAGAAATCACTGGAGAGCCCATCGCCACCTCAAGTTCAACTGTACCTCAGACTTCCGGCCAGACCATTGAAATCGCCGCTGATGTGGATGGTCGCGCCAGTCAGTTGCAGAGTCGTGAGAGTGCCCGCCAGATTATTACGCTCTCCAGCCGACCGACACGAACCGAAGATGAAATTGTTGCGCTCCTCGGGACCAGCGCGGTGGCTACACTAGGAACAGCTGCTGGACTCTCACAGGTGGCAGGTCAGAGTGCCTTGAACTCCCTGGGACAACAGATCGGATTGGATGCCCGCATTGGTCCTGTAATTCAGGTGGACACACAAGCGGTTAGTCGCAGTAATGTCGGCTTTGAACTGGAAATCATTAAAGACCTGACCCGTAATCTTTCGATCTCAGGGCGGATTCCCCTCACTGACCCCCAACCCACCCGCTATAGCCTGCGCTACAGCCTCTCCAATGCCACCCTCCTGCGATTAAGCAGTGATCTGGAAGGCAATAACAGTGCTCGGGTCGATTACAGTATCCGGTTTTAACTTTTGAGGGGTTCGGGGAGTGGTAGTGCCAAACAAGTAATGATGCATTGTAGTGATGAATGAAATACCAAATGGCTCCGATCTGATTCTCCAACGATTTTGAAAAGGATAAGGTTTTTCGAACTGGCTGAGACACCCGTTGCCTCAAGATGTTATTGAGTCTCTGATTGTAGCTGGTTCTGCCTGTTTCTTTACCTTTGGTGAGGGCTAGCAAAAAGGGAAGTCTAAAGGATGGTCCCTGCACCAATCACGTTGACCACCACGTAGACCAGATGAAATTGCAAGGCTAGAGCCCTCGCTGACTGGATCTGTCATTTCAGGCTCAGCTTACTGGAAAACCTCAATTAAACTAGATATCCGATCTCTGCCACCGTCATGCCCGATCCTTCTCCCCCCCCAGATCTGGATGCTGCCTGGAAAGAAACCCTGGATCTCTATTTCGAACCTTTCCTGGCCTTCCTCTTTCCAGAAGCCCATGCCGCCATCAACTGGGATCGGTCGGTTGAGTTCCTCGACAAAGAATTCCAGGACCTGATCCCTGAGGCAGAGATCGGTCGCCGCTATGCCGACAAACTGGTGAAAGCCTGGCTCAGTAACGGAGAAGAAGCGTTCATCTTGATCCATCTAGAAGTGCAATCTCAGGAGGACAGTGGCTTTGCCCAGCGCATGTTTGTCTACCACTACCGGATCTTTGACTACTACCAGAAGCGAGTGATGAGCCTGGCCGTGCTGGGGGATGAGAGAAGTAGCTGGAGACCGGATCGCTACACCTACACCCTGGCTGGATGCGAACTTAGCCTGAGATTTCCCATCGTGAAATTGGTGGATTTCGAGGATCGGTGGTCCGAATTGGAGGCCAGTGATAATCCCATGGCTGTCGTGGTCATGGCTCATCTGCGATCCAGAACCACCAAATCAGATGCCCAGGCACGGAAACGGTGGAAATGGATCCTGACCAGAAGACTATACGAGCGGGGCTACAGTCGGGAGGATGTGATCCGGTTAATCCGAGTTATGGATCGGATCATGACACTCCCCCCAGAACTTAAGCGACAATTTAGAGAGGAGTTGGAGCAGTACGAAGCGGAGGTCAAGATGCCCCTGA
>JAAUUJ010000121.1 GCA_012030715.1 Synechococcaceae cyanobacterium SM2_3_1
TTAGAGCTGCCCAGATGTCAGTGGTGAATTATAATATCAACTCATACGACGGTGATGCTGTGATCTTTCTTGCGTCTGAGAGAGAGCAAGTCGATAATCTCGATCTAGCTGATAAAACTGATTTCACTGGAGGATGGTCAAAATATATTACTGGCAATGTCAAGGCTATTCAGGTCGCTGGGCATCACTTTAATTTAATGGTTGATGATCAGCTTGTAAAAAATGTTGCCCATTATTTAAATCAGTGCATTGTAGAGATTGATGGAAGGTAGCTATGATTGCTGATATCAAAAGTTAATATTAACGTTACTTGTTGTCAAGAATACACTGGCCTGACTCAAACTCCGCTCTGGAGCAGTAAGTTCCCTCTGGGTAGTATTCTCCCATCCATAATTGAATTGCTTGATATCTCCCAAAACAGTTTAAATCCCACCCCCGATCACAAAGTCTTTCGTAGAAATAATGAGATCTTCGAAAGTAATTAGATGGCAATAAATGCCGATAGATTAACAGCGTTGTGAATCCCGAAAAGGGCAACCAGTTCTCAACTGGTAAACCAGTATCAGGATCTGAGGGTCGATTGCTCGGCCAAGAAACCACTAACTGAGCATTCCTCTCCTCATCAATTACAAACTGACTATCTTGCAGACAATCACCCGTATAGCCAGTTGTAAGATTATATGTACAGAAGGACCAGTATTGAACCTGACTCTGCATGTCCACTACGCGATCCTCAGTATCTAGGCCAGGGAAAGTTGGAGCCTTAAATTGAAGAACAAAAACATCCCCATATTCGGAATTTAAGTAGGTCGATAGGTAGCTGTTAGCTGCGTTAGTGAATAGTTCGACAGGTGGGGCATTCTCTAATCGTTCCTCAACTTTATTTAGGAATAAGGGATAGTTTCCAAAAAGGGGTACAAGTGCGCTGTTTAAACTTTCTCCCACAAACCAAATCGGAGGATCATTAGCCAGTCGCCCGCCATTAGGTTCCAGTCTCTGGATATTTGCTGTCCATGAATCAGCTAACCTTTCCAGGTTTTGTCCCAATTGCTCTAAAAAGTTTCCTTGTTGCTCCACCTGAGAACAAATAGTCTCTTGTGATTGGAATTTGGCTTGATTCCCAAGTGGTGAAACATAAGAAATCTGAGGTAGTTTCTCCCCTCCCTGTTTTTCCAATTGCTGAGGATTCTCCTGGTAATCTAAGGATAAGCCCTCTTCGGGCAGCTGCCCATCATAAATTCGATACATCAATACATAGTAATTTAGATAAGGTGCATCACCAGTAAATAAGCTATTGCCTGTCAATCGGGTAAATCCACTGGGGCTTAAACTGATGGTATAATTTTTATCGGCTCCGCTCCCTCGTCCGGAGAAAGGATTGCTAGATCCACGATCAGGCTGGATCTGAAAATCAAGGAGGCTATCTACTGGATTAGGATCATAAACTTCTAATGAGAAGAAGCGAGCTTCAGGATACTGGCCACGAATTGTATAATACCCTTCATTGGAATTCAGAAGCGGTAAAGTAGCAACCCAATACACCGCATTGATATCACTCAAACCCGTGCGGTCTACTAACCCATCGGACTCATAACGCCAGATGGATCCGAATTCCGGACAGGAGCTGATGTCGATTTCTCTTCTTTGCTCCAAGGGCCCTGGATCGAGCGCAGATAGAGAAACTGATTCATTTACATGAGGCTCGATAGTCAGGTGAGCTGAGCTAGTACAGGCCAAGTGAGCGGGAACTGCTAGTAGACTCCCAAGACACCAGAGAGATGGGCCTCTTTTATTGAAATGCATTGCTGCATCTTCCTTTTTCTGAATATGGAACAAATTTTTTATAGTTAATATAGCTGATCTATCGCTTTGTTTCATCTAGTGTGTCTGTTTTTACTTCTGTTGGCTAGTTTAATTTGCTTTGCCTCCTCCATCACCATTCCCATTTTTAATGAGCATCTTTACTGGCTCAGGGCGTCTTGGGTATCTTAAGATCGCTACCTGCTGTTTGGTCTGGTGGTTGGCATACTTGTGTTTTGCCATACCTGCGACTCCAGCAAGCCCTATTTGCTAGTTCGGAGAGGTTGTGATCATGATGGAATTCAGCGAAAAAGTTAAAGAATGGCAAGTTGGGTGGCTGAGGCGAAACGTCTTGAGGGTCCTGATGACCTTTGGCTATGTGCTGACGCGCGTGAAATTCATTCACAACCGCCTGCCTAGGGACGCCCAAGCCTCTTTGCCCGTCGCCTGGAATGATCACATGTGGTGGGTGGCCCTCAAGTCGGGTGGGGACAAGATCTTTGGAGATTACTACAGCAAGCTGAAAATTCCCGCCTCTTTTGCTCCCAAGACCGAGGTTGCACCTGAGTATCAACTGACGGAAGCAGAGATCCAGTCCTTCTATGAGAACGGCTTTATCGGTCCCTTTGATCTCATCTCTACTGAAGAGGCCCACGATCTACAGATGTATCTGGAAGGGGTGGTGGAGAAAGCTGAGACCTCTGTTTATCCTCCTGGCACCTACGAACTCCCCGATCGTCTAAAGGACGCAACCCAGACCGATCGCAGCGCCCTTGATATTGCGCGTCTGGCCATGGCCACTCGGGATCGACATCTGGATGATCCCCGGATTCTCGATCTGTTTCGACGTCCAGCTTTAACGGAAAGAGTGGCGCAACTGCTGGGATCAGACTTGATGATCTGGCGTTCGCAGTTCTTTGGCAAGCGCCCCGGCGAGATTGGCACCGCCTGGCACCAGGCCACCACCTATGTTTATGAAAGCTTGAAGGAGCACCTGATCCAGCCGCCTGATATCGACGAGCTGTTTGATCTCAGCTGCTTTGTCTCGGTCACGGATGCCATGATTGAAAATGGCTGCCTCTGCTTTCTCCCTGGAACCCAGAAAGAGATCCTGCCCATTAATGTCCAGATTTTTAATCCCCAGAAAGACCGCGGGAACTCCAATGGGAACTCTCAGGTGAAACGGTTTGGATCCCGCAAGATTGAGATTGACTACCCGATTCGAGAGGAAGATATTGTGCCGGTGGAGCTGAAGGCTGGACAACTGTTGATCTTTACTGAGCGTGTCTTGCACGGATCGCTGGATAACATCTCTCAGGATAAATATCGTCTTTCGGTGACGGGTCGAGTGGCGCGTCCAGATACACGCATCTACACAGATCGTATGCTCAGGGATGGGCATGAACTGAAGCTGATCAGCGTTAAGAAGATCATGCTGGACAATTGGCGGGCAGTGATGCTGCGGGGTGAGGATGAATATGGTTACAACCGCTCGGTGCCCGTTCATGAACTACCCCCTCTGATGCAGAAGCAGGAAGTGGCGGTTTAGTTGCAGGTCAGGGGATGAAGGGTGATCCTGACTTGCTCCTGGATCGGGTTGATTTTTGATAACGCTTCGGCATTAGCGGCAAAGTAGCGAAGCAAAATGATTCCTTGAGAGGTTGGAGTTTGGATCACTCTGACCTCTTTTTGATCTAGAAAGACAGAGGAGCTTTTCGCCAGTACAAAACTCAACTCAGCGCTGTCGAATTGTTGATCGTTGACTACATAAAAGTTATCGGTGTTGGCAGCATAGAGCGATAAAGACATATACGCAGGTGGGGCAGGCACTGATATCTGGAGCGGGGAACGGGATACATCGAAGACAGCAATTGAATAGATCAGATCGGGACTGGGGCGGACAACGTCTCTGTTTTTTGCCGTTGGCTGGGGAACATGGGCAAAGCAATTCAGCCCCACATATCGAGTTACTCTGCGCATCACCCCCCACATGGCGACATAGGGAATAGCAAACAGGATCAGAAAATGCAAACCCAGGGCAGCTCCGATTGCAAGCAGGAAAAGATTGAGAACGGAATCAGAGGGAATTGTCATGATCCTCTCGCACAATTGTTGGCAGCCTTGTCGTGAAAATGGACTCAGCCAGGGCAGAGCCTGGATTATAGAGCCTTAGCAACAGATCAAATGAATTCACGTTTCCCAACGGGAGCCAGTTGCCTTCTTGAGGAGAGCGGGAGAGATGGATCACAAACCTGTTGTCCTCCAGCCAGGTGACATTGGCAGAGTTATAGGAGTAACGATCCTGATCGATTGGGGATCAGAAACCCATCTGGTCCATACGCAGTCAGACTCCACCAACGGCTATCCAAAGCCTCTCCCTCAACTCGATAGGTGTGATCGGCCCGCAGAGGGTTGCCTTCACTGTCCTTTTGAGCCAGGAGATAGATCGCTTCCGTCTGATTGAGGGCCAGCAGACCTGTAAGCGCAATCATGGCGCGGATGTAGGGATTCGCAGCTACTCCCCCCACTAATGAGTTGTATTTCCAGGGGCCATTCTGTTGCTGGTAAAACGAGGTGCCGAAGCGCATCAGAACCACGAAGGAGATCCCTGTGATCACAACGGCGGAGATCAGAGCCAGTCCCAGATCCTGGACAGGGGAGAGGATCAACTGCACATGCTAAAACAGAATTACTGGGCACAGATTACTGGTTCTCTCCTCCAGATTCCATTAGAAAAGCTGGTCGAGAGCATGACAGGACAACTGGATCAAGATTGGTTCCTGAAGGGTGTCCAGAACGCGCAAGAACGTCTAGCCGAAATTGATGATGGCAAAGTCCAAACCATTCCTGGAGAGGTGGGCTTAGCTCAAGTCCGACAGCTCATCCAGACATGAAATATGAGTTTCACCCTGCGGCCTTGCAAGAATATGCTGTGGAAAGACCGCCTGGAATCGTGACAACATCCATCCCGATCATTCAGAGCACATTAGTTTCAGCCTTCTCGTCAGTTGGATCCCCCATCTCTTGATCTGAACTATCCTCCTGCAGGAGTGCTTCCAGGTGGTCTACGGTATTCCTGGCGTTCTCCTCTCGATCCTCTGGGATAGGGGTGAGTTTGCGGACAGTTTCTGGACTGAGGGTAATGCCAGTGTCCACCAGCCAGCGGAATAGACCGAAGGGCAGAAGCTTCAGGAAGTAAACCAGATGACAGTCCCAGCCCACACGGTAGCGAAGCGCTGGTTTTGGGGTCCGGATCACCTGCTCAATCCTGCGGGCCACGATCTCGGGATCGCTCATAATGTCATAGTTTTTGATCGAGTTCTGCACCAGAGGCCGGGCGTAGTCTCCGTAAGCACTTTCAGGGCGATTCCAGCCCTGCGCCAGCTGTCGGTTCGATAGCCAGATCCGGGTTTGAAAGCTGCCTGGCTGCATCAGGACCACATAGATGCCAGAGCGCTGCAACTCAAAGCGTAGAGATTCTGAAAATCCTTCCAGGGCATACTTGCTGGCAGAATAGGATCCCAGGACGGGGACGCCAAAGAGGGCAGCCACACTGGAGATATTGATGATCTTCCCAGCACTGGACTTGCGGATCAGAGGCAGAGCCCAGCGGGTGACACGCTGCACCCCAAAAAAGTTTGTTTCCATGATGGCCCGGATCTCCTCTTCCTGCAGATCCTCAAAGGCCCCCCCAAGACCATAGCCAGCATTGTTGATCAGCACATCCAGCTTGCCGGAGCGTTCCTCCACTGCGGCCATTGCCTGTTGGACGGAATCTTCATCCGTAACATCCAGGTGCAGGATCTCGACTGAGGTCTGACGTTTGGCTGCTTCCGCCAGGAGCCGATCCTGTTTGGCCAGATCTCGCATGGTGGCGTAGACATGATGCCCCTGAGCTGCAAGTCTGCAGGCGGTCCGCAGGCCGATGCCACTGGAACACCCCGTGATCAAAATGTCATAGGTTGCCATGGTAAACCCCTACTCTCCTGTATAGCTGCACTGATCCAACTAGATTTGATAGCCATGCTCCTGCATTTTGGGCCGAATGATCTCCAGTAGACGTTGCTGATCTTCTGCCTGAAAATAGGTTTGCCAGCTACTGTTGCGGTTTCCCAACCCAATGGGGCGAGCCTCCTCCGTAAAGAGAGCATCAATCTCAGCATTGGTTGACAGCTGACAGAACTGGATCACCTTGCGGAAGTAATCGAGGGGCTCCAGGACAAAATCCTCAAAGCGGATCTCCAGAAACTGCTCTGCCGGAATCACCTGTTGATCCTGATCAATGGTCTCGATGATCTTGACCCAGAGATGGCCAGCTCCAGACACCTGATCCTCTGTCCAGGTTTGTTTCATCTCTTCCCAGCCTCTCACCTTGGTACCATGTTGGGCATGGGGGTGATCGGGGCCAAAAAATTCATGCACCCGTTCCTGCGCCTTCAGATACGAGGCACAAACTGCTCGAGCATCTCGAATGATGTGGATAAAGAAGGCATCGGGAAATAGTTTATACAGATAGCGCAGGCGAACTGAGTTGTCGGGATTTTTATTCAGAAACCGCAGTTTGTTGAAATATTTCAGGTGTTTGATAATCGTCTTCTTGAGATAGGCCTCCATTTCTGGATCCTCATGGGTTTCATCCAGATAGTGATCCTCGGCAGCTTCGGTGTAGTGTTCCCAGATGCGGATCCCTTCGCTGGGACTCTTGTAACTGTAGTTGACGCCGTCTTTGAAAAACCGTTCCAGGATGACATCATCCAGACCCATAAGTTCACCCAGCCGCTGGTTGAGGATCGGAATCTCAGGGAGCAGGGCGGTGGAGTTGGTAAAATAGGTCACCTCAGGATGTTTGGCCAGGGAATCGTAGAGAACGGTGGTGCCGGAGCGGTGGGAGCCAAAGATAAAAATCGGGCGATCAATGGGCCGCTCGTCCAGCCTGACACCGTAGAGAGACTCCTCCAGCCAGGTCATGGGCATTTCCAGGACGGGGGGTAAGGTCATGGTGATGTAGGAGCGCTGCAGCTCCACCATCATTTTTTCTTTGATGGATCGGGGGATGAGATTCACAGAACGTATGCTCCTTGACCGATGCAGGCCCTCAGCCCAGTGGGGCTTTCTCCTAGGATTATCTTAGTTGAGCTGAGCTTAGCGTAGACAAATTACATCCTGGTAATAGGTTTCCAGTTGTTGGGTGGCGGCGGCCCAGCTCCAGCGTTCTGCCTCAAGGCGGGCTGACTGGCGTAAGCGATCCAGTTGTTGCCGCTGTTGCAGAAGTGCTTGGGTGACTCGGATGAAATCCGGATCGGAGTGGGGCTCAAACAGGTAGCCATTCTCGCCACTGGCCACAATATCTGTGATCCCGCCCGAGCGGGGTGCCACCACCGGACAGCCTGCCGCCATAGCCTCCAGTAGCACCAGTCCCAGGGTCTCTGTGCGGGAAGGAAAAACAAAAAGATCTGCTGAAGCAAAGGCGGAGGCTAACTGGGCCCCCTGCAGGTAACCCGTGAAGACCACATCATGGCCCGCAAAATGATGTTCCAGATCCGACCGAGCCGGACCATCCCCCACAACCGCTAGGCGAGTCTCCGGGATCTGATCCAGCACCACACGAATGCGATGCACTTCCTTTTCAGGGGATAAGCGGCCCACATAGAGCAGGAGCGGGCGATCGGTTTGCCCCGCCGACAGACGGTGACGCATTTCCTGGGAAGCCGCCTGAGGATGAAAAAGTTCAGTATCGACGCCCCGTTGCCAGAGTTTCACCCGTTCAATCCCATGGGAGCTGAGCTCCTGCACCATGGCCGTAGACGTGCAGAGGTTCACCCGAGCCAGATTGTGGCCAGTTTTCAGCAGGTTCCAGAGGACCCCTTCCATAAACCCCAGACCATAGTGATGTAGATACTGAGGTAAATGGGTGTGATAGGAAGCCACCAACGGGATCCCCATCATCTGGCTGTAATAAAGGCCCCCCAGACCCAGCACGGCAGGATTAACCACATGGATCAGGTCGGGACGAAAGCGCTCCAGCAAGCGTCCAATCACAGGGCCAGGGGCCGCCAGCTTCAGTTCTGGATAGAGTGGCAGCGGGATGCCGGGAATGCCGTAGACGCGAGCCTGTGCAAATCGCCGCGGTGCTCCCTTGGGGGCGATCACCACCACCGCATTCTGCCGCGCAGTTAAGTGGCGAACGGTATGACAAAGCCGAGTGACGATGCCATCCACCTTGGGCAGAAATGTCTCCGTGAACAGGGCAATCCGCATAACTGATGATCCTGATCCCTGAACTGTAGTCCCTAACAAGGTAGAGTTTTGCACAAAATGGAGCGGTGTGCATGGGTTGAGGGACTCAGAGCGGAGAGCTCTGCAGACGGCGCAACTCATCCAGTAACATCTGCACCCGCCTCAGATCCTTCAGCCCCGGCGCCCTCTCCACGCCACTGGAAAGATCGATACCATCTGGATGCAGGATTTGCAGGGTTGCCACAATCGTTTCGGGTTTCAATCCTCCCGCCAGTACCCAGGGTAGAGGAAACGAGATCCCCCGGAGCAGAGCCTGATCAACTGTGCGACCTGTGCCCCCCCCCTGACTGGGATGAAAGGCATCGATAAGGATACAGTCCACCACCTGGCTGTAGGCGAAGATGGGATCCAGATCGGATGGTTGCCAGGGGCGAAACACCTTGATCCGTTTGACCTCGGGTAGGGCCTGGGCTAGCTGAGCACAAAATTGGGGAGATTCCTGGCCATGCAATTGCACGGTAGTCAGGTGTCCCGCTTGGACCCACTCCCTGATCTCAGCTACAGATTGGTCCTGAAACACCCCCACCCGGTCCACAGCGCTCGGCAGATCACGGGTCAGGGAGGCCAGTCTGGCTAAAGGAACCACCCGTGGGGATTGAGGGACGGCGATGAATCCCAGGGCAGATACTCCCATGGCGGCAATGGCCTGAGCCTCGTCTGGCTGGGTCAGTCCACAGATTTTGACGAACAGTGGTTTCATCGCTGTTCTGGTGGGATCCCGGACCATTCCAGATGGGCAGGATTGAGACTGTTAAGGAACCGGATCAATTGCCACAGGCGTCCGAAGTGGCGCTGGTTGAAATACATGACCAACCGCGGTAAGTGGGCGAGGCTGGGTTCATCTTCCTCTGGCAGGGCAGCGCGTTGTTCGATGTGCCCTTGAGTGAGGATGTCTGCATAATCGTAGTTGAGCTGATCCAGGACTTCGTCAGAAAGCTCTGCCTTCAACCGCAACACCAGCTGATCTCGCACATAGCGGTTGCTGTGAAACACATGATAGAAGCTAATGATCTGATCACAGGCATCCTGGACATCATCGGTGAGGGTATAGAGGTTGAGATCCTCGGGACTGATCAGGCCTCGCACCAGCACATGCTCGCGAATATATTGATCCCATTCTTGCCAGTAACGTCCCCCCGGTTTATCGATTAAAACCAGTGGAAATAACTTGGTTTTGCCCGTCTGCATCAGGGTCAAACACTCAAACGCTTCATCCTGGGTTCCAAAGCCACCCGGAAATAGGGCCACCCCGTCGCTTTCCTTAACAAAAAAAAAGCTTGCGCAGGAAGAAATACTTGAAGTTGATCACCCGATCGCTGCTGGCCAGCACTGGATTTGCCAGTTGCTCAAACGGAAGCTGAATATTAAGACCGAAGGTGTTTTCCAGGCCCGCGCCTCGGTTGCCTGCCTCCATAATGCCCCCCCCTCCCCCTGTGAGGACCATGAAACCCCGTTGGCTGATGCTGTGGGCAAAAAGCACCGCCTGCTTGTACTCAGAACTATCCGGGGAGAGCCGCGCTGATCCAAAGACAGTGATCTTGCGCTGGTGCTGATAATTTCGAAAAGCCTTGAAGCCCTGCTCCATGTCATCCAGGGTGGCTGCCGTTATTTTGGCATCCAAGCGGCTCAATCCATCTGATCCCAGGCGAATCAAGCTGTGCAGCGCCCGAAGCCATATATCGACGTTAGGATCGTGCTCAAGAAGGGCTAGATCTTGTCGCAATGTATCCAGGTCACTGGAAAGGTCTTCGGTCAAGCAAGCAAGCAGAGTTCACTGTAATTAACTTTAGAACCAGACAGCGACAAGTGCACCATGGCGGAAAGAGGCAGCACAAAAATTTATCAAGATCTGGCAGGGAGAGAATAGGGGTACCAGGGGAGGATCAGGCTTCCCCGCTACCATCCAGATGCCGCTCCAGAGTGCTGGCTAATGTGGCTTTGGGCACGGCACCCACCACAACATCCACTTTTTGCCCACCCTTAAAGATCATCAAGGTCGGGATGCTACGGATGCCATACTGGCTGGCGGTTTGAGGGTTTTCATCCGTATTCATCTTCACAACTTTGACTTTGCCTTCGTATTGCTCGGCGATCTCCTGCACCACCGGAGCAACCATGCGGCAGGGACCACACCAGGGAGCCCAGAAGTCAACCAGCACAGGGATTTCGCTATTGATGACTTCTTGTTCAAAGGTGGCGTCAGCGATATCGGCTGCTGCGGACATACTTACGGAACTCCTGCTAGGTATTGCTCTCTATCCTACCATAGCGCCCCCTGAGCAATGGGGGAAGCACTGAACGACTGTAATCTTGCTTAATGTCGGGCTCCGAACTAATTTTTGGGTGTGGGAACTAACCGCTGGATCAGCAGCTGACCACTGTAGGCCAGTAATCCCAGACCGACGGCGGCAAACATAAAGGCCATCAGGGCGATCGAGCCCACCAGAAAGTAGCGCACCACCAGACTGAGGCTGCGGGCAATGGGAGCAACATCCACTGGAATGGCGGGCAAATGCTGGCTGATCGTCTGCAGGAGGCGATAGAAGCCATACCCCAGGCCAGAAGCTATCCCCGCCCCCAGCAGAGTTCTCCAGAGGCTGGTGGACTCGGGTAGAGCTGTGCTCGATCCGTTTTCAATAGGATTCTCAGTCTGAGGGGAAGAAGATGATGAGGTCATAGCCAGGAAGAAAGCATGATCTCCAGTATCCCTCAGGTATGCATGGGTGCAGAAAGGCTTAAGACCTGACGGCGAGAATTGAATTGACTCGCAGTCAAGCCGATGCTGATCGAGATAGTCTTGTTTTAGCACCGGGGAGAGTTCTGCATGTCACCTGAAGAGATCCAGGCTGCCTTTGCTGCCCAGTTACAGATGATCCAGGAAATCGGAGAGCGATTTCGGGAGTTGCTACAGACACAGGAACAGAGACAGGACTGGCAAGAGCTTCAGGAGCAATTTAACCTGCAGATGCAGGAGCACTTCCGATCTCAGGAGCAATTTAACCTGCAGATGCAGGAACGGGAGCATGCTTTGCAGGAGTTTGTTGCCCAGATCCATATACGCATGCAACAGATCTCCCAGGAACTCCAGGAAGAGAAGCTTCTGATCAGTGATTTGCGCTCAACGCAGGCGTTGGGGGAGACCAAGTTAGATCGACTGACAGATATCGTTGAACGCTTTATCGATGCATCCGTGGATCGCATCCGCGATCTGGATCAACGTCAGCTTCAGCATGAAGAACGGATGCAGAAACAGGAGCAGATTTCGGAAAGATTAGAGATGCTGTTGGAGAATCTGTTGCGGCGGCCTGCAGCTGAGGGGTAGAGACACGAGAGATCAGACCACTCCCTTGAAAATGCTTGGAACTGCATGAGAGCAACATCCCTAGTCACTATCTCGTAACCGGATCTAGGATCCCATCAGGCTTTGCGGTAGGGTAATTGCGTTGTTATTCCTGGCATGATCATGTGGATCCGTGGATCCCGGTGGTTGCTTCGTAGTCTAGCCCTTTGTCTGGGAATTGTGCTGGTGGTTGCCAGCAGCTGTTCCAGTTCTATCCCGACTGCCAGCATAGATCCTGGGATTGAGTCTGGAGACACCGTCAGTGCTCTGGCGACAGCGCAGGAGCTGCTGGGGGAGCGGTTTCGAGTGGCCTTTATTGCAGACACTCACATCATTGATGAGAGCTCCTACGAATGCTGTGAAAATTCACCTCGGGATACCGAAAGCATTTACCTGACGGCAGAGCGGCTGGAACAAGCACGGGCCCAGATCAATGAGATCAACCCTCCTCCTGATTTTGTCATCCTTCTGGGGGATGTGTTTCATGATGGGTACCTGCCGGGGGCACCCGAGGATCTGAACGCCTATCGGGGTCGATCCACCTCCATGGGTCGGGCTGCCCAGATCCTGCAGGGGTTTAATATGCCTGTGTATCCCCTCTGGGGTAACCATGATTACGATGTTCCTGCCGTGTCGCAGGAGTTCAGTCACCAGATCTTTAAGGAATTCTTCAACGCCGATCCCTACTACAGCATTGATCACAAGGGCTGGAAGTTTATTCTGGCCAACAGTGAACTGGGACCCACCTGGGATCCGGAAAGTTCTCTCTACAATAAAGGCCTGGCTTCCTATGGTTCAGCGCAGCTGCAGTGGATCTGGCGGGAGTTGGCGGAAGACAAGCCCTCGGTGCTGCTTTTCCATTACCCTTTGCTGCATGAAGTCACGGCTCGCCGCGAAAACCCCCAGGGATTTCCCCAGGATTTGCCAGAGTTGGTCCGAGCCTATGGGGGAAGCAATCTCAAACTTACCCTGACGGGCCATGTGCACCACTGGCTAAATTTCCTCAATCTTTTTCAGGTTCCCCACTTTGTGATTGGGGCAACCCGCTATGACGAAAACAACTTCTGGCTGGTGGAATTTAACCGGCTGGGAACTTACCGGATTCTGGATGCCCGCAAAGCAATTTGGGGATCTGTCTACAGTCGCCCCTGGACCTACAATGGCCACCCCCGACCCGCTGCGTTCAGTGCTTCTGCTCTAGAGTAGCTAAACGCACTTTCCTCAGCAGATTTGAGTGGTATTCTCAATCTCTGGGAATATCCCAGCCCAAGATCTGGGATCCCTGCGCTTTGGGGATCCCTTTTTGCCTTTTTTTACCCCTGGCTTTTATGGCCA
>JAAUUJ010000014.1 GCA_012030715.1 Synechococcaceae cyanobacterium SM2_3_1
AACCTGACTGGTGATCTGACCCGGGGTGAGTTGGTTCCCCTCCTGGGCGATCTGGGTGTTGGGATCCACGAGTCGGACCTGCATCTGGTTGCGTGGCACAAAATTAAACTTTTCTTTGATCAGGGCCTCTTTTTGCAGCGGATCCATACCCCGGTCAAGGGCATTCTGAAGACGCAGCACCCGAGTATTCAAATGGGAGACCTGTTCATCCAGAACCTGCAGCCGACTATGCTGCGCAATCTGCACCGGTAACAGGCGGGCAAACCCATTCACAATAGCAGCGGTGAGGATCAGATTGACACTGATCCCCGCGACACATTCCATCCCTACGAAACGCCAGTGACGGTGAAGCCGCTTCTGGACTTTCCTTCGGGCTGTGACTCGCTGGGGGTGGGAGCGACGGGTTCGAGATCCAGCCATGCGCGTTGCTATGGTTTGCGGTGCTGGCCTGTCTGGGGCAGTAGCGAGGGAAGAGAAGTTCTTGCTTGCTACGCAATTCAGCAGAACCACAGCCCATTTAACCCGATTTTTGTAGATCTGTCAGGATACGGGTTAAAAAAGTTGCTAACCCTCCCCAGAGATCCGTATAGCAATCAGACATCAGAGGGAAGAGATATGCAGACTCAAATTCCACTCTAACAAGGAAAGTAGCTTAGGTAATCTCACGAGTCATACCTGGTTGCTATAGCTAAGAGCCCCGACAAAGAAAAACTGCAGGGCAATCCCCGCAGCATGGTGAACCGTTACTTGAGGCCACTGAAAGCTCAGGGCAGGCTCAGGTCTCAAGAACGAGCCAGAGCCGACCCCAGCAGCAATGCAAACAGAGCTGGGACCAGGGCCAAACCAAGAATGATAAAAATTTGTGCTTCTGACAACATCGGTATTCGCTCCTGCCGTGAATCACAAGGGTCAAGTGTGCTTACTCACTTTACTGGGGGATGTGACCAATAATGTCATCGTGACATAAAGCTCAAGAGAACTTAACACCCTTCTGCGGATCTAAATCTCCCCCTGCAATCAGATCGGGGGATGCCAGGCCCGAGAAAGTGGCGTGCTAGCATAACTGAGCACTAAAACAGCTGGAGGTATGCGTGTGATCACTCGTTCCAACCAACCGTTATCCCCTCTAGAAACCCTGGCGGATACCGATCCAGCTGTGTTTGAGTTGATCGGTCGCGAGCTTGGCCGCCAGCGGGATCATCTGGAGATGATTGCCAGTGAAAACTTCACGTCAGCGGCGGTTCTGGCCGCCCAGGGTTCAGTTCTGACCAATAAGTATGCAGAAGGGCTTCCCCGCAAGCGCTATTACGGTGGCTGTGAGTTTGTGGATGGCATTGAAGAACTGGCCATTGCCCGGGCGAAACAGCTGTTTGGGGCTGCCCATGTCAATGTGCAACCTCATTCCGGAGCCCAGGCCAACTTTGCCGTCTTTCTGGCCTTACTCCAGCCCGGTGATGTGATTATGGGCATGGATCTCTCCCATGGGGGGCACCTTACCCACGGATCCCCGGTCAATATGTCCGGCAAGTGGTTCCAGGCGGTGCATTACGGCGTTGCTCAGGAAACCGAACAGCTGGACTATGATCAGATTCGGGACCTGGCCCGGCAGCATCGTCCCAAACTGATGATCACGGGTTACTCCGCTATCCCCGCCAGATTGATTTTGCCGCCTTCCGGGCCATTGCAGACGAAGTAGGGGCTTATCTTTTGGCTGATATTGCTCACCTTGCGGGTTTGGTAGCCGCAGAACTGCATCCCAATCCCCTTCCCCTCTGTGATGTGGTCACCACCACCACCCACAAAACGTTGCGTGGTCCGCGGGGCGGTCTGATCATGACCCGCGATCCGGAGCTGGGCAAAAAATTTGATAAAGCGGTGTTTCCTGGTACTCAGGGAGGTCCCCTGGAGCATGTGATTGCGGGCAAAGCGGTGGCCTTTGGGGAAGCTCTGCAGCCGTCCTTCAAAACCTACGCTGCTCAGGTGATTGCCAATGCTCGTGCTCTTGCCACCCGTCTGAGTCAACGGGGGATCCGCCTGGTATCTGGTGGTACCGATAATCATCTCCTGCTGTTGGATCTGCGCTCCGTCACCCACCAATTGGAGGCTCAGGGAGCTGCCAACCCTCTGATGACGGGCAAACGGGCCGATCAGCTCATGGATCAGATCCACATTACGGCCAATAAAAATACGATTCCTTTTGATCCAGAAAGCCCGTTTGTTGCCAGTGGGCTGCGTTTGGGTTCTCCGGCACTAACCACCCGCGGTTTAGAACAGTTGGAGTTTGAAGCAATTGGCGATATCATTGCAGACTGTTTGTACCATCCTGAGGATGATGTGACGTTAGCTCACTGCCGCCAGCAGGTGCAGCAATTGTCTCGTCGTTTCCCGCTTTATCCTCAACTCCAGATCAGCCTTCCCGCCCTTGCCTAGGATCCGGCATGACCTACCTGGTTGCCTTTCTCGCCGCTGCCTGTGTGGTGCTGTGGGCAACTCCTACAGTTAAGGAGCTTGGCTTACGAAGTGGCCAGGTGGATCTGCCCAATGAGCGGAAAATTCATCAGCAACCGATGGTGCGTCTGGGGGGCGTGTCCATCTTTGTGGGTAACTTGACGGCGCTGTTGCTCCTGTGGAGCATGGGGGCCTTTGCGGGGTTACAACCGGAGCAGGAATACGAGATCTGGGGGGTGACGGTTGGGGGACTTTTGTTTTTCCTGATCGGCCTGGCGGACGATCTCTTTCAACTTTCGGCAGGCACACGCCTGACCTTGCAGCTGATCGTAGCTGCTGCTGCCTGGTGGGTAGGAGTACGCATTGAGTTCATTGGTCTACCGGGTTTGGGTACTTTGCATCTGCCTCTCTGGATCAGCCTGGGGGTCACGCTGCTCTGGTTAGCAGGCATGGCCAATGCCATTAACTTTATTGACGGTTTGGATGGTCTGGCTGCGGGGGTTTCTGGTATTGCCGCGGTGGTGATGCTGATTGTCACGGTCCTGCTGGATCGGCCTGCCGCCGCCATGATTGCTGCCGCTCTGGCAGGAGGATCCCTGGGATTTCTCCGCTACAACTTCAACCCGGCTCAGATCTTTATGGGGGATGGGGGGGCCTATTTTCTGGGATTTACATTAGCTGGCATTGGGGTGATTGGTGTTGCCAAGGTGGCGGCCACACTGGCTGTGTTGCTCCCGTTCTGCATTTTGGCCGTGCCGATTCTGGATATGTCGGCGGTGATTCTAGAAAGAGTCCGTAAAGGTTATTCTCCCTTTCGTCCTGATAAGGCGCATTTGCACCACCGTCTGCTGAAGGCAGGGTTATCACAGCGCTTTTCTGTGCTGTTTATCTATGCCCTTACCCTCTGGGTGGGGAGCTTAGCCCTGGCCCTGGCGGGACTGCCTGCAGGAGGAACCTATCTGGCCGGGGCCTCCCTGGTGATGGGGGTGGTTAGCTGGGGGGCATTGCAAACGCATCGGCGCTCACGACGCCACTCACCCTCCTTGCCGGAAGCCAAACCCGATCCTCATCCCCAACCTTCTTCGCGGGAATAAGAAATTCTGTTCGGCTTCACCTAAAAGGAATTAGTTGAGAATCTGGCAGGGGTCTGTAGTGCTGCCCAGGTGTACTATGCCCTCATGCAACTTGATTGGGATTGGATCCGCATCTAGCCCTATCCCGAGCCCTGACGGAGTGGCTGGCCTCAGGAGGTTTGTACGAAGTTTCTGTGGCGATGGGTCAGTTGTCTCAACCCAACGCGGAGTCGGAGCTAAACCCAACTCCAATGGTCTTCTAACGAATATACTGTGCCAGGGCTCGGGAGGGTTGCGAGAGACGCAATTTACGCAGAGCATCCTTCTCAATCTGACGGATCCGCTCTCGGGTCAGGTTAAAGTGCTCACCCACCTCGCGTAGCGTCTTCACCGTCTGACCATCCAGGCCATAGCGCAACTCCAGCACCTGCCGCTCGATCGGCTTCAGCATATCCATAGCCGTGCGGACCTCCTGTTGCATCGATTGCGAAAGGATCTCCTGAAAAGGCTGACCATTGCGCTCGTCTTCCAGCAAGTCTCCCAGGCGACTTTCCCCCTCATGCCCCACAGAAACATCGAGAGAGACAGGGAGAGCAGCCGCCTGCTGGATCAGCCGCAGTTTTTTGATCTGAACCCCCAGGGCTCTAGCCAGTTCCGCCTCGCTCGGTCGTCGTCCTGTGGCCTTGGTCATATCTCGCATCGTCCGTTTCAGAAAGCGAACCTTATCCACCATATGTACAGGTAGGCGAATGGTGCGGGCCTGATTGGCAATACAACGGGTAATCCCCTGCCGGATCCACCAGTGGGCATAGGTGCTAAAACGATATCCCCGTTCGGCATCAAACTTTTCGGTGGCACGAATCAAACCAATATTGCCCTCCTGGATCAGGTCCAGAAAGGGAACACCGCGATTGAGATATTTCTTGGCAACACTGACCACAAGACGCAGGTTGGCGGTGATCAGTTGTCGCTGTGCCCGCTCCCCTCGCCGGATCTGTTGCCGCATTGACCGGACCTCGATCTGCAGATGCGCCGCCAGCTCCTCCCAGGAGGGGGAATGTCCCAGCTGTTCCGCCAGGTGTTCAGCCTGCTCCTCAATCGCCATTTTGCGCTGGATCAGACGTGACAGCTCAATCTCTTCGGCATGGTCAATCCGAGGCACACGACCAATCTCATTCAGATACTGGTCCACCGTATCCTCACTCATGATGAGATCACCAGCAACCACCTCTCCCTCACTCCAGGCTTCCATCTCTGTTTGAGACTGCATCAAGTCAGGGGATTGAGTATCAGGGTCTGGAGTTAAACCCACGCGACAAACTCTCCTCGCGGTACAGATGTGCTCCCAGTCTAGGCAAAGGCGGTGAACAGCAGCAAGCGAAAATCGATCATCCTGAAGATTTTTTGCAGATTCTCCTCCCGCAGGAGGTTTTGAGGCCACTAAACTGATCTGTCCATGACCATATCCAGGCCGAGATGTGGGATGGAGAACCCGACTGAGGACAGAGAGACCCAGGGAGATGAGATTCGTAAATTTGATTTTCGATCACCAGGAATGGATCTGGAGGGCTCGCTTGTTGGTGACAATGGAAGATAGGGCTTTCTTCTCAGGCCTGGAGCATTAGGCGATGATGCATGAATCCAGTTCCTCTGCCAATTTGATTGGGGGACGTGTTCGTTGGATGCGGGAACGACTGCAACTGACTCAGGATCAACTGGCGGGGCGACTGGCTCGCTATGGGATTCACCTGGACTACGTCAAAATTGGCCAGATTGAGAAGGGGAAGCGGCGGGTTATGGATAAGGAACTGATTGCTTTTGCTCGGGCGTTAGGGGTATCAGTTACCTGGCTCCTCAGTGGTGATGACCATCACCTGTGAGACGGGAAAGACTATTTTCAGGCCCAGCCTTATTCATGTAAACTTCATAAAGTCGGGGATAAGTTATCTAGTGGTCAGGCAATTGCCAGGAGAGGGTCATGTTTGCACGATTTGGGGCTAAGAAGACACCGACGGCGAAAACCGCTCGCCAGGATGCAAAAACAGGGCAAAAATCTCAAGATGGCGCTTTTGAGCTGATGGAGAAGCGCATTGCCCAGATCCATTACTACTTTCGGAACGCGGATCTCTCGCCAGAAGTCCGGCAGGTGATGACCTATCGCAAGCTAATGGAACTGGACTACTTTACTCCCCAGGCAGCCAAGGAGTTACTGCGTCAGTGGAATCATGGCGATAAGTCCATACCCTAAGGGCTAGCGCCAGCCACTCTCTCCGCCACAACCATTATGATCCTCTAGATATGCAGGGCTTCAGGCATGAGTTCTGCATTTTGATCTTTTCACCAGGATCTCTGGATGTATAAAAATTTATCTGGAAGCAGCAATTACTCTTCTGACTTACTTGCAGTTTGGACGTAGAGAATTACCAGAAAGATTGCTGGCACTAAAATTGCCAGAACAGTTGCCAGAACCCCTAAGAAATTGGTTTCCATGTCGCTTCACATCCAGCATTCATCAAGAGCTTGTCCTTAGAATACCATCAGATGGAAGGGGGAATCGGCCTGTAACTTTTCTCTGGAAACTCCTTCCTCAACCTGGCTTGGTCTTCACAGTGACCGGGCCGTTCACTAAGGTTTGACAGGCAAGGCGGTAGCTGGCGGGCTTCCGTTTCAGATGGCGCGCTTCGGCAGCCGTGCGAGGAGAGAGATTTTCCATCCCTGCTTCGATCTCCACGACACAGGTGCCACACTGGCCATTGCCCCCACAGTTCATGACCTTCGCCACCAATTTGTAGAGGTCAATTTGATTTTCCAAGGCCTTCAGGCGCAGGTTTGCCCCGTCAGCAGCAATCACCTCTTTTTCCTCGGCCACAAATCGGATCGTTCCCATAATCTTGCCTCTGCTCTCCCTTCATTATGGAGGGGATTGCCTGCGGCTATTCATTTAATTGTAAAGTTTGATAACATTATCTTAAGAATCTCTTGGCTTCCTGGGAAGATAATCCTCAAACTCATTCACAAGTTACGGAAATCAGCACAGGCTGGTTGCACTTCGTTATACTGACTGGTGCTGGCGATACTACTACCCTACTCACAGGTGGGCGCAGCAGGACTGGGTTCTGAGTCCGGTTGCCATGTTGCCAGCACTGATTTGAGAAATCTTGATGTGGTTGGTCCCCCATTGGGGACTGGGGAGAAGCCCAGTTCATGATCAAGATATCAAGGCTGAGTTAGAGAAAAGCACGTTACTGATTGGCGTAAGTGGAGGATCGCACTCTATGGGACTACCCTGGTACCGGGTCCATACCGTTGTACTGAATGATCCCGGACGGCTGATCTCGGTTCACCTGATGCACACAGCATTGGTGGCGGGATGGGCTGGCTCGATGGCTCTGTACGAAACTGCAATTTTTGACCCAAGTGACCCTGTTCTCAACCCCATGTGGCGGCAGGGAATGTTTGTTATGCCCTTCATGACCCGTCTGGGGGTGGAAAACTCCTGGGGCGGTTGGAATATTTATGGGGAGAGCGTGGCCAACGCTGGCTTCTGGACCTTTGAAGGGGTGGCCACTGCTCACATTGTTCTGTCCGGTTTACTCTTCCTGGCAGCTTGCTGGCACTGGGTGTACTGGGATCTGGAGCTGTTCCGTGACCCCCGCACTGGGGAACCGGCCCTGGACCTGCCAAAAATGTTCGGGATCCATCTCTTCCTGGCGGGGCTCCTCTGCTTTGGTTTTGGCGCCTTTCACCTCACGGGCGTGTGGGGGCCAGGCATGTGGGTGAGTGATCCCTATGGGGTTACTGGCCATGTGGAACCAGTCGCGCCCGAATGGGGACCCTCAGGCTTTAATCCGTTTAATTCCGGTGGTGTGGTTGCCCACCATATTGCGGCAGGGATTGTGGGGATCATCGCAGGTCTCTTCCACCTGACGGTGCGGCCACCCCAGCGTCTCTATCGGGCCCTGCGCATGGGGAACATTGAGACGGTTCTGTCCAGCTCCATTGCGGCTGTCTTCTTTGCAGGCTTTGTGGTTGCGGGCACCATGTGGTATGGCAGCGCCACCACCCCCATCGATCTGTTTGGTCCCACCCGCTATCAGTGGGATGAGTCCTACTTCAGTCAGGAAATCAATCGCCGCGTGACCACCTCGGTGGAAGCGGGAATGACCTCCTCTGAAGCCTGGAATGAGTTACCAGGGAAACTGCTGTTCTATGACTATGTGGGCAACAGCCCTGCCAAGGGTGGGTTGTTCCGGGCAGGCCCCATGAATAAGGGAGATGGTCTGGCTACCGAATGGCTAGGACACCCGATCTTCCGCGATGGGGAAGGCAATGAACTCTTTGTGGATCGGATGCCCAATTTCTTTGAAACCTTCCCGGTGGTGCTGCGAGATCAGGACGGAGTAATTCGTGCTGATATTCCTTTCCGACGGGCGGAATCCAAGTACAGTTTTGAGCAGGTGGGCGTCAACGTTGAGTTTGCGGGCGGAGCCCTGGGTGGCCAGCGTTTCTCCGATCCCAATGAGGTGAAGAAGTATGCCCGCAAGGCACAACTGGGTCAGCTGTTTGAGTTTGATCAGGAAGTGATGCAGGCGGATGGAACCTTCCACACCAGTCCCCGTGGCTGGTTCACCTTTGGCCATACTGTCTTTGCCCTCCTCTTCTTCTTTGGCCACATCTGGCACGGGGCTCGTACCCTCTTCCGTGATGTCTTTGCCGGCATTGATCCTGAAATGGAAGAAGAAATGGTGGAATTCGGAGTCTTCCAGAAGCTGGGTGATCCCTCTACGCGGAAAGAACCCGTAACCCAGATCTAACTTTGCAGTTGTGCCCATCCAGTCTTCCCACTGACCTGATCATAAGAATCTTGTATGGTGGTAATAGAGGACTGGATCGGGTCCTTGGTGTTGAGAAAGCACGCTATCTTTTGGAGAAGCCACCATGGAAGCCATTACCTACACCTTTATTCTCTTTCTGACGGTCGGACTGTTGTTTTTCGCCATCTTCTTCCGGGAAACACCCACCATCAAGAAAAAGTAGGGCCTTTGCACCTGCCTACCCCACCCGCTTCATCGTTGTCCATGGCAAAAATGTAAGCTGGGTGGACCAACCTTTAATTCAAGGCTCTCTGCGGAGAGCTTTTTGCATATACAGGGATAGAGAAGATTAAGGGTGCCCCTGTTTCTCCATCAGCAGTTTTTGCATTCCTAATAAATACACCTGCCGTTCGCCTTCCTCCTCCTGCAGCAAGGCCATGTGGCTGGCCATTCCGAGGGGATCTGACTGCCGATAGGTGGCAGGCAACGGGCGAATAGCCTCAAGGGGGATTTCCATCAGGACCGGCGGCGCATCCACAGGAATACCACACAGCTCTCCCTGCCGGGTTTGGGTGAGGATCAGAAAGCGGCGCTGCAGAGGTTGTGGACCTGTAGAAGGTTTCAAATGCTGATGCAGATTGATCACCGTCACCGTCTGTCGATCCACATCCACCATGCCCAGTCCATGGCGATCGCTGTCGGCAGTGGTGGTGACAGGAGGACTGAGGATCACCTTGAGAACCGCATTGATGGGGAGGGCCAACCAGTAACTGGCCACCGGAAAAACAATTACCTTGAGTTGATCTACCTTCTGCGCGGCAAGGCTGGAAAATCGCCTGGGAATAAAGGGAGTCTGCATCATCGTTGGGTTGAGAAAGGTGGGATGAATCGAAGTCGCATCAATTCTGGCTCTGGAGCTGCTTTAGCGCACGGCCTCGAGCTGACCTAGCGCCGCAAGTAATTCCTGACTGGAACAGGGTTTGGTCAGGTAGTCTCTGGCCCCCAGCGCAAAGGCCCGATCGCGGTGTTTGGCTCCCGAACGGGACGTTAACATGATCACGGGCAGCCGCGCCAGCTGAGGATCCTGACGGCAGGCTGTTAAAAATTCATAGCCATTCATCTGGGGCATCTCCACATCGCATACCACCGCCTGGATTTCGGGATGGCGTCGTAATTTCTCCAGTCCTTCCAATCCATGTCCTGCCTGAATGACTCGATAGCCCCCCTTCTGCAGGGTCAGGACCACCGTTTGCCGTTGGGTCACGGAGTCTTCGATCACCAGTAGGGTTGCTTCTGCTGGGGAGCAGATCCTGTCTTTGTGGAGGTATCAATTGGGGCTGGGGGTAATTCTGCCGGTTGTTCTGAAGTCAACCAGGCAGGGGTAGAGTGCTCCGCTGGGAAGGACTTCTCGGGGGCTCGAATGGCTGGGGTTGCTCCCCACTGCCAGTGGCGAGATACCAACCTCTGGGGATCAATAACCAAAGCCTGTTGTCCATCCCCCAGCACGGTGTAGCCCTGAATGTAGTCGGGCAGCAGGGGACGGTGCCCCAGAGTCTTAATCACCAGATCCTGTTCTGCCATGATTTGATCCACCCCTAGACAGAAGAGCTGCTGTCCTTGTTGCATCAAGATCAGAGGGTCGCCATGATCTTGTTTGCGTTGTAGCGGAAACGGACTGATGACAGAGAAGGACTGAGCTTTCAGCCGTTCAGGAGCATAGCGGTAGTCGATGAGATCGGATAGAGGCCGGATCGGCACCAGGTGCTGCTGGTCCTCGGCTTCCCAGTAGAGGAAGGGTTGCAATCCCTGTTGCCCTACCCGTGACTGGGAGAGGAGTTGCTCGGAACTGGGCAGGATGATCTGTTCCACTGCATCCGTGAGCAGGGCATAGCTGATCCCCTGAGCCTGACACACCAGCAGCCGTGCGGTGGTCAACGTCAGCGGAATTTGAATCAGAAATCGCGTGCCCTGACCGGGGCTAGAGATTACCTCCACCGTCCCCTGCAGTGACTGGATCTGACTGCGGACCACATCCAACCCCACCCCCGCGACCGGACAGCTGACTCACTTGATCTGCGGTGGAGAACCCAGGTTGAAACAGGAGTTCCGCCAGTTGGGCCGACGTTGCTGTCGCCAGTTCATTGGGACTGAGCAGTTGCCGCTCCTGAGCCCGTTGGCGAATTTTGTCGTAATTCAGCCCGCCTCCGTCATCCTGAATCTCAATCGTGGTGCGGTTGCCCTGATGGTATGCCTGCAGCAGGATCATGCCTGTGTCTGGCTTGCCTCGCTGGCGGCGCCGATCGACGGCTTCAATTCCATGGTCAAAGGCGTTGCGCACTAGGTGGAGCAGCGGATCATAGAGTTTCTCGGCAATCACCTTGTCGATTAGAACCTGAGTCCCCTGCAGACGCAGATCCACCGATTTTTGGTGGGAGGTGCACAGCTGTTGGAGCACAGGGGGGAAACGGTTAAACACCTGACCCAGGGGCACCATCCGGGCCTGCAGCAGATCCTCCTGCCCATTGGTCAGCAGCCGTTTCTGCTTTTTCAAGTGCAAGCGGGATTGCTGGACAAAGAGATCAAAAGACTCAATCCCCTCCGCCAGCTGGGCCATGTCCTCATGCAGCCGCTGCAGGAACAGATGCAGTTCATCATAAGGATCCAGCTCCAGAACATCAAAGTCAGAGGTGCTGTCTGGTGAGGTGGGTTGCCGACACTGACTCCCGTGCTGAGAGGACAAGAGACGCTGATTGGCACAGTCCTGTACCTGGCTGAGACGCTGAAAACAACGCTGCACCTGTGACAGGGCCTCCTGAGCAGCGGCATGGATCTGATCGGTTTGTAAACTTTGTTGATTCTGGTTGATCAGCAGTTCTCCGATCACATGATTGAGCCGACTGAGCAATTCGATATCGACGCGAATGTTGCGGGCGGGGGGGTCTCAGCGCTCCCTTTGCTTAGAATGGATTGCGGCGGTGGAGAAACAGAGCGGGCGGGCTGTGGCGACGTCTCGGACCAGATTTGCTGGACCACCTGATCAATGGGAGAGGCGGAAGTAGACCCACCGGAGCTCTGGGCAGATGTCGAGCTAGTGGAGGTGGCCAGAGCAGATCCTGTGCCCAGCAGATCGGTGATCGCCAGATCTACACCCTTTACTGGCGGCGAGTCGGAAGGGGATGAAGCAGATTTTTGTGGCTGGGTAGCGCCCCCTGTCAGCAAATCCGACATGTCTAGATCCAGGAGGCCAGTGGTAAACGGCTCCGGCTTCTGAGAGGGGATCGCCTCCTCGGTTGGGGAAGCGAGGGGAGTGAATTCATCCTCTAGCGCCGAAAGCGTGTCCAGTGCTGATTGTTGTAGGTTGAGGGGAGCTTCCTGAGCAAAAGAAGCCTCTACCATGGCAACTAGGCGATCCAATCCAGCCGCTGCTTCGGAACTGGATGTCGGGTCCAGTGCTTCATCGGCGACGGGGAAAGAGGGCTTGGGACTTGCCCCCAATTCAGGATCCACCAGGGGGGGAGAGATTTGCATACCCGCCAGCTCCAGCAGTTCCGGAGAAGGATGTCCACCCTGGGTTCGATCTCCTGCCAGTACCTGTTCTCGTGCCTGTTGTAGATCCTTCAGGATAACGGTAGCCACCTCCACCGTTCGGTCAGGATGGCGCTCCAGAGCAGCAATGGCGGCAACAGAGATCTCCATTAGACCCAGCAAGCCATAGGATTCCCCCAGTCCGACCAGAAACTCCGCCTGATTTTGAAAAGACTCGCGGATGTCCTGAGGCTGACCACCCGCCAGAGTCACGGCCAGTTGATTCAGATCCTGCTGTACACTCTCCTGAAAGATGGACCCCACCACGTCAAAACCCAGATCCGCAGAAGTGGGCAGGGAGGGTTCCTGGCCGAAGAAGTCCCCTAGTTTCTCTTGCAGCTGGGCAAAAACAGTGGCGGTCTCCTCCAGAATAAAATCCTCATCACAGGGTGTACCGCTCAGTTCCGCCATGACCGGCAGGCGCAGACATTCATAGCCTTGCAGCAGCAGGGCCCCCAGCTCCTGATCCAGCTCGATCTCAGGGTTGTAGAGGCTTTTAAACACATCCTCCAGATGGTGAGCCACGGTTTTAATCGTCTCCCGCTCGACACTGGCGGCGGATCCCTTGAGGGTGTGGGCACTGCGCATGAGATTGTTCACCAGTTCCACATTCCATCCCTGCAACAGGGTCAGCAGATCCTGTTCGATGGCCTGCAGCAGGTCCGGAGCCTCCGTGAGGAAATATTCGTAAATCTGAGCTTGAATTTCGGGGTCAGTTGCCATAAGTCGCTGTGGGGTAGGTGAGTGAAAAAAGGCTTCTAGTCCAATTTGTCCAGAGTTTCCAGGGCCATGTATTTTTGCTGTAAATCTTGATGCTCTCGCTTCAGATCTTGATAGGCAGTCAGCAGTTCCTGTAGAGGTTGGTGACCAAATTGGTGCATGATCTGGTCGCGTGCACTCAGCTGGGCGCGCAACTGATCTCGCTCCTGGGAGAGGCTGACCAGCGTCGCCTGCATCTGGGCCTGCAGAGACCGAAGTTGCACCTGAGACCTTTGTTCCAGTTCCTGGCGCAGCAGGTGATGCTCCTGTTGCAGTTGTTGTCGATCCCGTTCCAGTTGCAACTGTTGTAGTTTCAGATCGTGTTCAGCCTGGATCAACACCTGCTTATCCTGTTCCAGGGTTTGCAGTTCCCGCCGCTGCCGCTCCAGATCCTGGTCCAGAAGCGAACGACGACGGCGGATCTCCTCCTCAATTTCCCGGTGCACCTGCTCCTGATCTGAGCCCAGGCGCTGCCGCTGCATATCCAGATAGGCTTCAAAGGTTTGCAGTCGGGCCTCCAGCTCCTGTTCAAACTGGGAGCGCCGTTGCGAGATCTCCAGCTGTAACTCCTGACGAATGCGGTTGTTATCCGCTTCAAAGGCACGGTAGGCTTGGTGCAGATACACCTGAAATACCAGACGCTTTTGCTCCTGATCCTGCTCCAGATCATTGAGCTGTTGCAGGTGCTCCTGCTCCTGTTGCAGGCGGGTTTCCTGCAGCTGTTGCTCTGCCTGCTCAAGTGCCTGCTGCAGATTGCGCAGATCCTGTTGTTTCTGCTGCCATGCCTGCTCCAGGGCGGTGTATTCCTGCTGTTGTTGCTGATAATCCAGCTGCAGCTCCGCCAGAGATTGCTCCAGGGCTTGCTGTTGCTGCTGGTATTGTTGCTCTAGCTCCGCCTGCCGCTGCTGCAGATCCTCTCGTAAGTCTGCTTCTGCTGCCTGATACCGTTGGGCCAGAGTTGCATCCCCCTGCTGCTGCTTGAGCCGCAGTTCCGCCTCCAGCTCCTGTCGCTGCTGATCGATCTCGGCCTGGAGGTCGACCAGGGTCTGGTGGCGTTGCGCCTGGATCTCGGTGGCCAGGGTCTGGCGTGCCCGCTGCTGCTGCTCCGCAAAGGCGGCAGCCTCCATCTGCATCTGCTCCTGAGCGCGCTCTCGATCCGCCTGGATTTGGGCCTGAGCCCGTTCCTGGTCTGCCTGGATCTGGGCCTGGGCTCGCTGCTGATCCAGCTGGATCTCCTGCTGTAACTCCTCCAGGATCTGGTGCTGCAACTGGGACCGTTCCTCAAGATCTGCCTGCTGCTCCTGCAGGTGCTCCAGTTCCGCGGCTGCCTGGGCAATAGCCTGGCGTTTTTCCTGCAGTTCTGCGGCTAAATCCTGCTCCTGTTGCTGCTTTTGGATCTGTAGTTGATCCAGCATATCGGCCTGCCGTTGCTGCAGATCCCGTTTCAGGGCCTGCTCCTTTTCCTGCAGCGCTGATTGTAGGACCTGTTGCCGTTTCTGGATCACCGTATCCGCTGCCAGAATTTGCTGTCGCAGAGTCCGGGCCAGTTGCAGAGAGCGCTCCACCGTTGTCCGTTCCTGGGGAAAGTTTCCGGTGTAAACACCTGCAGGGCCTGCTCATAGCCTGTGATTGCCACCTGAAGCGCAGCAGCGGATCCCCCTGCTCAAACTGCTGGATCAGGTGACTGAACTGCACCACTACCTCCGCCAGTGCCTTGCTGACCGCCAGGTTCTGGCTGTGGAACTTTGCTGGGTCCATTGCTGCAGTGTTGAACCCAGGAGCGGCAGCTGATCCAGATGCTCGGTCAAGAGCTGGAAGACAGGCTGGGGGTTGCCTGAAGACCGATAGGTTTCCTCCAGCAGGCTACAGAGGAGCGTGGTATTGCTGTCACGTGGCTGACCGACCTGCATCACCCCTGCACCTCCCTCTCCGATACCACCAGAGGCTGGAGGGAGCAAGGTTGTAACAGTTGAGCCAGGGCAGCAAACATGGCAGATCCAAGAAATGAAGAACTCACACAGCTTGCCCCGGTATCAGTCCACCTTGAACTGGCTGATACTGGCCTGCAGCTCCTGGGAGGTGGTCAGCAGATCCTGGAAGGAGTGCACAATCTGTACCGAGTGAACGGAGGTCTGCTTGGCAATCTCGGCCACCTGCGACATGGTCTGGTTCAGGTGATCCGCCTGCTGGGTCTGGTTCCCTGTGGCTTGGGTAATCCCCTGCACCAGCTGAGAGATCTCCTGGGTTGCTTCGGCAATGGCGTTCAAGCTGCGCCGGGTTTCATTCACCAGACTGGTTCCCTGCACCACCTGGGTGATGCCCACCTCCATGGCTTCGGTCACCTCCTTGGTTTCGGTCTGGATCTCCTGCACCAGGCGTTCGATCTCGGTGGTTGCGTTAGCAGACTGGTAAGCCAGGGCTCGCACCTCATCCGCCACCACGGCAAAGCCGCGTCCGTACTCTCCAGCCCGCGTGGCTTCGATGGCGGCGTTCAGGGCCAGCAGGTTGGTTTGGGTGGCAAAGTTATCGATCAGGCTGACCACCTTGGCAATCTTCTGGGAAGACTCTCCCAAGCGCTTGATCTTCTTGGCGGCCTCCGAGACGGTATCACGAATACTGAGGATCCCGCTCACGGTCTGTTCAATAATCGAATCCCCCGCTTGTACCGTGCGGTTGGCCTCCTGCACCGCCAGATCCACCTGCTCTGCATCGGCTGCCACCGACTGGATGGAATGTACCATCCCCTTCAGCTGATTTACGGCGTTCTCCAGTTCCTGAAACTGGGTCTGGGCTTGCTGGGAGAGGGCTTCCACTGAGGTGGTGCTTTGCTGGGAGGTTTCGCCCATCTTTAAAGAGGAGGCTTTCACCTGCTGTACCAGTCCCCGCAGACTCTGGATCGTGGTGTTGTAGCCATCCGCAATCGTGCCGATTTCATCCTCCGTTAAGGGAGCACGTACCGTCAGGTCCCCGCGGAAAGAGGGCTCCAGCGCTTTGAGCACTCGCAGGGCACCCTGTTGTAGTTGCTCTTTGGCTTTCCGCTCCCGTTCGGCTGCTGCCGCCAGCTGCTGCGATTGCTCCTGCAATTGGGTCAGGGTTTCCGCCTGTTGCAGCGCGATGCCGAATTGGGCTGCCACCTGCTGCACAAACTGGATCTCATCCTCCTGCCAGTCTCGCGGTCCCTGGCATTGATGCACGCACAGCAACCCCCACAGCTCGGTCCCTTTTACCAGCGGCACCACCAGGTGAGCCCGCACTTTGAACTGCTCCAGGATCTCGATGTAGCACTCACTTAACCCTGCCGTGTAGATGTCCGAAAGCGCCTGATAGCGTCCCTGGGCATACTGACCCGAGTAGTCTTCCCCCAGGCAATGATCGTGAATGCGAACTCCGATAGCAGCAGGCAACCCTCCCTGGCTGTCCTCCGCCACAAATTCACCATCGTTAAACCCCGTTTCCGGCAGCAGCTTAAAGACTCCTACCCGATCCGCCTGCAAGTAGCGGCGGACTTCCCGCACTGTGGCTTTGGAGATGTTCTGTAAATCCAGAGACTGGCGAATCCGATCCACAATTTTGCTCAGGGTTTGTTCCCGCGCCACCGATCGAGCCAGGGCTTCATTCTTCCCCCGCATTTCCTCCAGAGCATCCGCCTGGCGCGCCGCCACCCCCAGCTGTTCCCCGATCTGGGTCAGCCAGCCAATTTCCTGCTCCGTCCAAACCCGCGGGCCAGAGTTTTGATAGGCCCCTAAAATCCCGTAGACACGCTGTCCGGCAAAGACGGGAACCAGGACGTAGGCGCGTGCCTGAAATTGCTCCAATAACTCCAGGTGGCAGGGATCAAAATCGGTGGCGTAAACATCGTCAATGGCTTGATATTCTCCACGGGCATAGCGGCCTCCCTGGGTTTGCTCCAGGTTGGTATCCTTAACGGTTTGGCCCACCAGCGGATTCCAGCCACTGGCCACCGACTCTGCCTCAAAATCTCCGCTCCAGTCGGGATTGAACTTATAGATGACCGCCCGATCGCAGTTGATCAGTTGCCGCACTTCCTGGGTCACGGTGCGGAAGATGGCAATCGGCTCCAGGGGCTGGCGGACTTTGTCGATAATCCGATCAATTGCATCTTTTTCCTGCAGTTTTTGCTGAGTCTCTGAGCGCACTGCCGCAATCTGCAGTTGGATCACCAACTCCCGGATCAGTTGATCCACCAGGCGCACTTCCGTGTCCGTCCAGGGGTGAGCCGCCAGGCAATGGTGCAACACCACCAGTCCCCAGAGGCGCTCTTCCACCACGATGGGCAGGGCCAGACTGGAGCGGACCTGAAACCGTTCCATCAACTGCAGCTGATAGGGGGTCAGATCGGATTGATAGATGTCCGCAAGGGCCAGTTGTTGTTCCTGAGCATAGACCGAGGCTACGGGAGCCCCAAATGCTACCACCGGTAAGGTTTCCCCCTGCGCCGGAGTAAATCCATCCCGTACCGATTCCGCCAGCACGGTACCTTCGTTAACCCCAGGTGCAGCCGCAAACTGATAAAGGAGCACCCGATCCACCCCCAGAGCAGACCGTAATTGAGCCGCAGTGGTCATGAGCAGGTCATTGCGACTGCCCGCCCGCCGGACCTCAGTGATGGCCTCCTGCAGATGCTGTTTCTCTGCCTGTTCCTGTTGGGGAATCTCCTGCACCAGCCGCGTGAGTTGGGCCAGTTTGGTGCGCAGGTGATCGGCATCCCGCCAGTCCTTGCGATCTAGCTCGGCTTCTGCCTCATGCAATAGCCCCAACAGTTGCTGAACCGGGGTGGCCCCATTGCCGGATCCATTGCGAAAGCCCTTACTGCGATCGGAACTGGAGGCGTAGGAGTGAGAAGGGAGTGTGGAGGTCATGGGCGTGTCCTTGAAAGATGAACGGAAACAAATAAGCTGTTGGGCTCAGGATCCACCAAGCACATGCTGTAACAACATGCCGACATTAATTAAAGGCAATGACTGATGCTCTGAATCGATCACGTAGCCTGCGGTCACCTGTTGCAGTTGGGAAGTTTGCAGATCTGGAGACCAGGGATGTAACTGCTCCAGGTCATAGGCTTCAATTGTCATCACCTGTTCCACACAAAATCCCACCAGCTGGCCGCCCTGACGCATCACCAGGGTCAGGACCGTGGGCGGCATCTTATCTCGGTCAATCAACCGCGGCTGTCCCAGCAGGCCCCCCAGATCCACCAACCAGAGAGCATCACCCCGCCAGTTGCCCACCCCCATCAGATAGCTCGACAGCTCTGGGATAGGCATGATATCCGCCAGGGTGATCGGCATCACCTCTGTCAACAGGTGGAGAGGGATCAGCCCCTGGCCCTGCTGGTGCAGGCGAACTCGCAAGCAACGAGTTAATCCTGTTTCCGCCGGGGCAGCCGTGAGCGGGATTGCCTGGGGATGATTGAGTAAAGTCAACTCCTGAGAGGAAGCCAGCATAAGCACCCCTGCCATTAACGCATCAACTGTCGAACCGTATTCACAAGCGCCGTTTGATCCACAGGTTTGGTGATGTAGGCATCTGCTCCCCCCATGCGCGCCCAGGTTCTTATCCACTTCCGTATCTTTGGTGGAGCAAATCACCACAGGAATACCTTTGGTCTGAGGATCGGCCTTGAGTTTGCGGCAGAATTCAAAACCACTTTGTCCGGGGAGGATCACATCCAGCACGATTAAATCCGGCTGTTGCTGCTGCAATTGAATCTGCGCATCTTCAGCACTGCGAACAGTTTTGACGGTTAAGCCTTCTTTTTGCAGACAGAGGGTAATCAGCTCCTGTTCCGTGATGCTATCTTCAACCACCAAAACGGTGCTCATACGGGATGTCCTCGACTCGAATGTGCAATTTCTACCCTTGACTGTAGCCTATGTAGCTACTGACGCACCGCCCCCTGGGGCAGAAGCCGCTGCAGGGTAGCCGTTACCTTTTCTGGATCGACAGGTTTAGAGAGGAACT
Source organism: Synechococcaceae cyanobacterium SM2_3_1 (assembly GCA_012030715.1). Lineage (GTDB taxonomy): Bacteria > Cyanobacteriota > Cyanobacteriia > Thermostichales > Thermostichaceae > JAAUUJ01. The sequence goes on from JAAUUJ010000014.1 coordinate 18,662, forward strand.
CCGTTGACCCTACCATCTTGGCGCGGACCCGATCCACCACCCCATCATTGCTGGTCAGAATGACCACGGGCACATCCTTGAGGCTGGAGACCCGCCGAATTTGGGAGCAAACTTCGTAGCCATTGACCACCGGCATCATCAGATCCAGGAAGACAATGTCCGGTTTGTTTTTCAGCAGCAAGGGAATGGTCTGCAGGGGATCTTTGGTGCTGATGAAACGGCAGCCCTGAGCCGTGACCACACTCTCCAGCATCTTGGCTACTAGGGGGCTATCGTCAATGCAGGCCACCAGCGGTAAGGGGGTATCAGGGGGAGCCGGTTGATTGACCCTGGGAGGCTGCGGCACATTCACAGGCTCCAGACAGATCTCTGTGGTCACCGATCCCATTTCCGGCATCACATCGGCACAGGTGCGCAGCGCCAGGATCCCTGTATTGACGTAGGGCATGAGGGACTCAGCCAGGGCCACCGGATCCTGTTTCATTTTCAGGGCCAGACTGCGCAGGGTGCGATTGCCATCAATCAGGTTTGTGAGCAGCTGGAATACACTGGCGGATACCTGCCGCTGCAATAGCTCTGGACGTCGGATCACAGGGGCCAGGGTTGGTTGCAGGGTTTCCAAGCCCGCATCCTGCCAGCGGTACCATTCCTGTTGGGCTTTGTTAATCACCTGATCCACTTTAAAGAAGGTGAGGGGATCCTCCAGACGGCTTAGCGGATCCCGCTGGATTTCCACCTGAGCTGCACCCGATTCATTGATCAGGGCGGACTCGCGGGTCTGGAGCATATCAAAGATCACTTCCACCAGGGCAGCCTCGATCAGGCCCAGCATGGCCTCCCGTTCAATTCGCTGGCGCCGCAACAAGCCGATCAACAGACCATATTCTCGGCAGTTTTCCTTGGATTCAATACTGGCTAGCTCGACTTCATCCACATCCGGACAGTATTCACTGAGTAGCCGCCGCCAGCGATCGCCAGGATGAGATCCCCCTGACTGCCACACCAGACGACCCAGGCAGAAGTAAAGGCTCCAGGGTGTTCCCTCTCCCACACGGATATCACACCGCCCCGTGAATCGCTCTGTGCCTAAACGGCTTAATTGATCAGTAATCGAATCATATTGAAGGTAAGTGGATGAAGTAGCAAACTGTGGGGTGACCATCTTTCTAGAACTCCCTAGCATTACGAATTGTCAAACAGGAAGCGGGCTGGAGCTTTACAAATGTTACAAGCCTGACGGGGATTGGCTTGGGTGTATTTGAACTGGATTTCTCCGTGAATGGAAGCTGTCTTTCAGCAATGAGTTTATTATGGAAGAAAAATTTGGGTTTTCGAGCCGTATATCCACGGAAAAACAACTGCGCCAAACCTTGTAAATGGGTACGCCATTTTGCTGAGGCATCTGAATTTAGTCGCGCACACGATTTCAAAAAATCCTGAGGGGAACCGCCGATCAAGCCCCAAAAAGGGAAATGCTAAACTAAGCGGTATGCGTTTTGGCAAAGAGTCCAGGCAGCCCCTTATCTGATCCAGCTCGTCCAGTTAACGTCCAGGCAGCAGGAGTGCAGCGGTTTCGCAATGAGTAAGCGAGTTCATCAGGCTGCGGTGCAGGGAGACCCGAATCGCCTTCGTCAGTACTTAGCGGCTGGGGATCTACCCGACACAAGGGATGAACATCAGCAAACCCCACTTCACAAAGCGGCCGCTCATGGGCACATAGAGATCACAAAGCTGCTCCTGGCTCAAAAGGTGGCCCTCAATAGTCAGGATAAAATGGGAGCCACCCCGCTGCATCTGGCGGCTTACCAGGGACATGCCGCGGTGGTGAAGTTGCTGCTAGATCGTGGGGCGGAGATAGAGGTTCTGGATCAGCACCAGCTTACGCCACTGCATCAAGCTGCTCTGCGGGATCAGAGCGAAGTCCTGGATCTCTTGATCCAGAAGGGAGCGAATAGTGGCCTGCTGCTGCACTGGGCCGCTAGTACCGGACGCAAAGGCATCCTGGCACGACTGCTGTCTCGGGGTGCCCCTGTCGATGCCCGCGATCCAGAGGGCCGGACCCCCTTACATGAGGCGGTGACGCGGGGAAATCGTGGCATTGTTAGCTTTCTGATCATGTATGGCGCGGAGGTAAATGCCTGCAACATCCACGGAGCCACGCCGCTGCACTGGGCTGCCTGGGAAGGCCATCGCGACATTGTGGAAACCCTTCTCACCCATGGAGCCGATCCTCTCTGCCGCAATCAGGAAGGGGCCACTCCCCTTGACTATGCCCAGAAACGACAGCACCGCCACCTGCTCGATCTGCTGCAGAACACCTAGATTTTAGTCAAGTGCAAGAAACAGGCTCCAGGAGGTCCAGAACATATATACAGACATAGATCCCATCAGCAATCGAAACAACAGGGTAATTATCCGATCCGGCAGGCGGGGTAAAAACGGGTGCCCAGCTGTACCCCCAATAGCCCCCCCACCCCCAGGCACAGTCCCGGTAGATAGAGGACATTCCCTTGGAGAGCATGGCCACCACTGGCGGAGATGGCAGTAATTACAATTACCCCCAGGCTGGTGCGGACCGCAGATTTGATCGCTTCCCCCAGCAACAGGATCTGCATGGGCACCATGATCACACCGCCCCCAACCCCAAACAAACCCGCCAGAATCCCTGCTCCCCCGCCCGTGAAAAGTCGCGGCAACACCTGAGCTAAGGGCTGGGAGGCTGCACCGACTTCAGTTGTGGCGAGCTTCTCTGCCTCTACCATCGCCGATTTCTTCAAGCCCACCAGGTAGACGTTGGCCAGCAGCAAACAGCCAAATCCAGCTGCCAGCAGATAGGAGGGTGCTGCGGTTGCCAGAAGCACACCGATCTGAGAGGTCAAGATGGCCGGGATCCCCAGAACCAGGATTTTGTCCAGCTGCAGAAATCCCATCCGCCAGTTCTGAAGGGTGCCTGCAGTTGACGTCAACAGAATGGCCAGACTGCTGGTGGCGGCGGCCTGCACGGGAGAATAGCCCAGGGCTACCAGTAACGGATTCAGGAGCACACCTCCCCCAATGCCCAGAATCCCCGCCAGCACACCCGAGACTGCTCCTCCCCCCTAGTAACACTGCCAAATTCCAAAGATCCACACCTGTTCTCCCGTCAACGTAAAGTTACTTTACATGACGTTGTCAGCGGGCTTAGCTACATGCCACACCAATTCCTGGCAGTTACCCCTTGAGATGTTCCAGCTGATCCAGGTTTTCTCCTGTGACTCGATAGGCCTGGCCAAACCCCTGGATAAACAGCCCCTCAGTTGGGGTGATCTGACAGAAATGGAAATCCTCCAGATCCAGCAGCATGTCGGCGATGGGAAATTTTTGCTGGTAGATCTCGTCCAACCCCTGCGCTTGGGCTTCTTCCCGCGTGAGAAAGTGGGCCTCTCCCTGAACGGATAGGCGGGTGAGGGCATGATTGCTGCGGGGATCATCCGGTTCGGGGTTGGTGTGGATTAAGAGACTGCAGCGAGGGTTCAGACGTAAAGGTTGGGTATGGGCAGAGAGATCACTGATCAACAGACAAAACCGCAGCGGATGGCGGATCACGGTATAGGGAACCAGAGAGAGCCGCGGAAAATCCTGATCCCAAACCGCAAGGCTGGCCACCTCACTGGCATCGATCAGATCGGCAAGGGCACTCAGAGGGGGGAGGGTGGACATAGGACGCGCATAAATAGGTATGGTCATCCTATCCGGTCGTGGATCCCCCTACAATTGGCCTCAGATTTGCAGCCTCTCAATTGTGGTGGAGATCAATGAGTTTGATAAACAGTACCCTGAACTGGAAACTTCCTGCCCCTAACTGCTCCCTTCGGTAGGGGATCCTGGGCTTAATCCTGCGATCTTGGTCAGCAGAGTCGCTAGGCTAGATCTATGAGTAGGAACATAATCAATGTTAAATTTCAAGACTTGGATGCGCAGATCCCCATGGTTGGCCCTGGTCTGTCTGGCCGGGTTGGGGTTATGGGTACCCGTAGGAGCGCAGAATTCTGATCGGTTTGACACAGACCTATCGATTCCCAACTACAACTGCACCAAGGCCAACGCTGGGGAAAACTCTCCCGTCATCTGTCGCTCTCGTGTAGGCGGACCAACGCGGATCTTTCGACCCAGCGAGGATATCAACGGGGAAACCCTCTACCGCGAAAGCAATCGCTCTGGCATCTTTCTTCCCCGGCCACTGGTCACGGTGCAACCGTTGCCCACCCCTGTGATCGAGCGCCCCTTTTTCCCCTCCACCCGCGCCTCGATCACCCTCTACGATGACATCAACTTTGGAGGCGCCTCCTTTGGAGTCTCTGGTCCCGTTCCCAGTTTTGCCATTTTCGGCTTTGACAACCGCATCTCTAGCTTTGTCATCTCTGAGGGCACCTGGCAGCTCTGTGAAGGTCCGGGGTACACAGGCCGTTGCCGGGTGGTTGGTCCCGGGAGCTATGGACGTAGCGAAAATGCGGGTCTCAGCAATGATCAGATCAGTTCTGTGCGGCCCTGGCAGAGCTGGAACAACTAACGCCGCTGCCAGGGAGAAGCGGTAGGGTGATCGTTGATCATCTGAATCAGGGCCAGGGGAAAGGCCTCGCGTTCGGGGTGCCCCTGCTTTAATTTCACCTCCAGTTCCAGCAAGTGGATCAGGCAATGGTGTAGCCAGTCCAGGGAGAGGGATTTCACTTCTTTCTGTAGGAAATAGACCCGCTTAGGATTCCCCACCTCGGCCATCTGGGCTATGTGCTGGATGTCCCGCTGCCCCTCCTGAGTCAAGAGTTTGATCCACAGCCAGGTGCGCACCTGGTTCACCAGCACCGCCAGGATTTTGAGGGCAGGTTCGTTGCGATTGAGAAGCTGAGCTAGGGTATCCAGAGCCCGGCTGGTATCTTTCTGACCCAGGTGGGCCGCCAGCTGAAAACTGTTGTGGGCGGAGGCAGGCACCAGTTGCTGTACCATGTCAGGGGTAATTGGCTGCTCTCCAGCCAGCAAGGCCAGCTTCTCCAGTTCCATGGCCAGAGTGCGGGAATCGTTGCCAAGGGCAGTCGTGAGCAGTTCAGCGGCGGCAGGAGTCAGATCGATTTGCAGATCTTGAGCGGTTTGCAAAATCTGAGCCTGGATCCGATCCGTATCCCAGGGGGGTAGGAGAGAAAATTCCTTAACCGTCGCCACCTGCTTCGCCAGCTTGGTGGATTTCAGACGGCCATCTGGCTTGCGATCTGTGGTGAGCAGGAGATGGGTGGTCTCAGGCACATGGGCCAGGGTCCGTTCCCACTCACTCAACAGATCCTCAGAGCACTGGTGCAGCAGTTTGGTATCCACCAGCCATACCAGTCGATCCCCCATGCCCATGGGTGGGGTCATGGCCTGATTCAAACCTGAAATAGTGGCCTCTGCCACCACCCGATCGTAGTTAAAGGCCACCCAATCGGGATCCAGGACCTGCTGTCGCAACTGATGGACCGCGGCCTCCAGGCGGAAACTATCATCACCCCAGTAGAGATAAACAGGCATGGGATCAGCAGGGCTGCTGGGATGTCTTCAGCAAGGTCTCGGCTAAGCGCAAGTCCAGAGGCGTTGTAACTTTGAGGTTGGTTTCTTCCCCCTCCACAATGTAGACAGGTCGCCCCAGCTTTTCAAACAGAGCGGCGTCATCCGTAACCTGCCAGTGGGCCTGAGCCGCCTGTTCATGCGCCTGTAACAGTTGCCAGAAGTTAAAGCCCTGGGGGGTCTGGGCTGCCCAGAGATGATTGCGATCCGGAGTACTGGCAATCCGGGGCAAAGGATCTCCCCTCTCGGGCTCCAGGATCTTGATGGTATCCTTCACCGGAATGGCTGCGATTAAAGCTTCCACCTCTGTCAACGCCTGACTGCAGCGATCCAGAAGCGTTGGACTGACCAGACAGCGGGCTCCATCGTGGATCAATACATGCGTTACCCCTGCCTGAGAAGCCAGATACTGCAGACCTCGCCATACCGATTCCTGTCGCGTTGCTCCTCCCTGAATCAGCTCGACAGGGGTTTGCAGGGGATAGGTGCTCAGGATTTCCTGAAAGGCAGGCCAGTCACAAGGCTGTCCCAGCACCCCGATCCAGGTAATCGACTCCGCCGCATCCGCCGCCGCCAGTGTCCAGGCCAGGATCGGCCGCTCCCGCAAGGGCAGCAATAACTTATTCTGAGTAGCGCCCATTCGCCGCCCACTCCCTGCTGCAGGAATCAAAAGGTGCATCGGCAGATGTCGATCAAGGATGTCCTATCCACAGCAGTGTACCGCTCCCGTAGCACAGGTGATATGCATAACTCCACCTCTGTGAGAGGGCTCACATTTCTGGCCGCGATCCTTGGTTAGCTTAAGTGCAGTGGTTTCACTCAGGTTTAACCACTCCTCACACTCACAGATCCGGCAGTTGTCGGATCTGTTTGTTCAGGGCCTTCACCGCAAATAGGTGTACGAGCGAAGGCTGTCATCAAAGTGAGTCTGCAGCAGGCGCGCTTCCTCCAGGGTGATCCGCTTATTCTGCAGAGCGGTTTCGGTAGCATGGTGAATTGTTTCCGCCAGATCTTCGCTGTTGTACTGCACATACCCTAGGACTTCGCTGATGGAGTCTCCTTTCACCACCTGAGCCACCCGGTAGCCCCCCTGGGGTTGCAGCTGAATGTGCACTGCATTGGTGTCCCCAAAGAGATTGTGAAGATCCCCGAGAATCTCCTGGTAGGCTCCCCCCAGAAATATCCCCAGCAAGTATGGTTGATCATTCAACTCATGCAGCGGCAACACCGAGGCAATTTTGCCCTCCTCATCAAAGAAGCGGTTGATCTTGCCATCGCTGTCACAGGTGAGATCCGCTAGGGTGCCCCAGAGGCGGGGCTCCTCACCCAAACGGTGGATAGGCATGACCGGAAACACCTGATCAATGGCCCAGCTGTCGGGCACAGACTGGAAGAGAGAGAAATTGCAGAAATAGGTGTGGGCCAGCATCTCATCCAGATCCGTCAGGCCGACAGGATCGAAACCAGTGTGCTGTAGCTGCTCGTAGGCCAGATTGCAGATGCGATCACAACAATTCCAGAACAGCCGCTCTACTCGAGCTCGTTCCTGCAGACTGAGCTGGCCCTCGGTAAAGGATCGCAGGGCTGTATCCTTCAACTCCACCGCTTTGCGATACTGGGCTGTCAAACTTTGAGCCTGGATCTCGTGGTAGAGAGAAAGCAGCTCATGAACCACAGGCGCATCACTCTCCTGAGTCGTGGGTAGCGATCCCTGCGATCCGGCACTGCAGCCCAGGACATCAAACACCAGCACCGATTGGTGGGACATAATGGCTCGCCCACTCTCGGTCACCAGCGTTGGAGGTGCGACTGCATGGTCCTGACAGGTGGTGAGTACCGTCTGCACAATGGTGGCCGCATAATCCACCAGACTGTAGGCCTGGGAGGTATGAGCAGTGGATTGGGAGCCATCATAGTCTATGCCCAGACCTCCCCCCATATCCAGATAGCCCATAGGCGCTCCCATCTTCACCAGCTCTACGTACAGCTGGCTGGCTTCCCGTACAGCTCGCCCATGCACGCTGACCGTCGAGATCTGAGAGCCAATGTGGTAGTGAAGCAGGCGCAGACTGGCCAACATATCCGCCTCCTGCAAACGGGAGACCGCCTCCAGCAACTCTCCAGCCGTAAGACCGAACTTGGCCCGCTCTCCAGCGGAACTGCCCCATCGTCCGATGCCCTGGGCAGAGAGCTTGGCCCGCACCCCCAGAATGGGAGCAATTTTCAGCCGTTGCGCCGCTTCGATCACCAGCGTCAGTTCATGCAAGCGTTCCAGCACAATGATCGGAGTGAGTCCCAACCGTTGAGCCAGCAGGGCCGTTTCGATATACTCCAGATCCTTGTAGCCGTTGCAGATCAACAGGGCTCCTGGAGTGGAAAGATTGGCCAGGGCAATCAGCAACTCTGGCTTAGAACCTGCTTCCAGTCCAAATTGATAGGCCTTGCCGTAGCGAACCACATCCTCCACCAGGTGACGCTGCTGATTCACCTTGACCGGGTACACCCCCTGGTAATAATTCGGATAGTTAAACTGCTCGATCGCTTGGGCAAAGCTGTCGCAGACTCGATGGATCCGATCCGCGACGATATCTGGAAAGCGAATCAACAGGGGCAGTTGCAACCCCCGCGCCCGCAGATCCTGGACCAGATGATAGAGATCAACGGCCTGATTTGAGTCTGTTTCCGACGGAGGAGCTTGCGGCACCACCTCGACATGGCCAGCAGCATTGACCTGGAAATAAGGAGCACCCCACCCCTTGATCCGATAGAGCCTTTCGCTCTCTTGCACAGTCCAGGGTGAGCGAAGCAAAGTAGGCATAGTAAAGCCCCCCAGATGATACAAGTGGACGCGGCGTGCGGCCCGCATTGATTTCGCACAGAACTTTTAATCTAGCGGCGATTTTGGGGATATGTCAAGATTTATCGTTGCAAACAAAACGGAGTCTGAGGCTGCCTTACCCTGATCTGATAGGGATCACAGCGATTGATTCACATTGATACCCTTTTTTGTAAATCTGCTCATGCTCTTATTATCTCGTTATTTCTTTGATTTACTGGTTCGTTTGCTTGTTTTCGCTCCGAGAAATCGAGCCCCTCTGGAGGAAGTGTCACTTCAGACCATCGCTCAGATCGCGGAGGCAACCCTGAGCAGGCAATCCCGCTGACTCACCTCTGCTTCAGGTAAGGATAGTTACAAAGTGCGCTGAGATCCGAGGTTATTCGCTATGATCAGCGAAGGAATTGGGTTCTTGGCCAGCCTCTTCTCGTATTGCACCCCTGAGGGATCCCGTGAGAACGCGAATGTCTCCCCCGTCTACCGACTCCTCCAAAGTTGGGCGCATCAACCTCTGCTGGGGTGAACAACCCTCCAATAAGGAGGTGGAGCTTCCAGATATTGTCCGTTCTCGCTACCCCTGCAGCCCTCTGCAGGCGGGCATTTGTGACTTGAGTGCTTCTCTAGAACAGGATCAACTTACCCTCTTGCAGCAGTGGGTGATCGAGATTAACCAACACCAAGGCCGCTGTGCCCTGATCGATGTTTCCCAGCGACTTACCAGTGCCCACTGGAAGATGCTGACCGCCTCTGGACTCAACTGGCTGGTCCGGCCCGATAGCCTCTACACGGCCTTACGGTGTACGCTGACCCTTCTTAACAGTCGTCAGTTTCTGCTGGTCACCCTTTTGGGCTTGAGTGCCCAGGACCTCGATCCTGCCGATGGTCTGATTTTGCAGGCTGCCCTGCCCCCCCGCACCACGCTGCTCTTTGTGCAATTCTTGCCCTGGGATAACTCTGGGGAACCCGTTGCTCTCCCACGGGATCATGGCTCCTGTTGTGCTTAAGCGACCCTGTAAATTGTGTTTTTAGCTACACTTTCTCCTGGGGTTCTTCGCTACGGTAGCGGCAAAAGCAATAGATCCAGAAGGACTGAAAAGTCGGCTTCTAGGGTTCCGATCCGGGATTGTCCATGGGCTGCCCGTGGTGACTGGTCCGAGAGAAGCAGCTGTGGCCTCAGAAGGGAGCAGTGACACGGCGGGAGAAAAGCCCGGGAGAGCCAGCCATTGGGTTGGTTTTCTCGGGCTACAGTCTTTTCACTCCTGTCCTTCTGATGCTGGCAACTTTGCATTGAGGCAATCAGGCGATGTCGGAATCAATCCCCCCTTCTCCCTCTGCACATGAGGGGCGACGAGCCCTGGATCAGGAAGCTCACTTGCCCTTGGTGGGCTGGCAGCAGGAAGTCTCTCATGCTCTGGAGTATGGCTTGGAGGCGGCCGCCAGTATTCAAGATCGCAGTATCTCTACCTTCTCACGTGGGGAATTGCCCCATTTTGCCGGGATCAATACTTTTCTCAAAGCTCCCTATCTGGAGGATATACGGCGTGCTGCGGACTACGATGTGGTGGTGGTGGGGGTGCCCCATGACTCAGGAACCACCTATCGGCCCGGCACGCGTTTTGGGCCGCAGGGTATCCGCCGGATCTCCGCTCTCTACACCCCCTATAACTTTGAATTTGGAGTGGATCTTCGCGAACAGATCACGCTGGCGGATGGGGGAGATATCTTTACTATTCCCGCCAATAATGAAAAATCTTTTGATCAAATCTCTAAGGGGGTAGCCCACATTTTTGGCTCCGGGGCCTTTCCCGTCATTTTGGGGGGAGATCACTCCATTGGTTACCCCACGGTGCGGGGTCTCTGTCGGCATCTAGGGGCAAAAAAGGTAGGCATTATACACTTTGATCGGCATGTGGATACCCAGGAAACGGATTTAGATGAGCGGATGCACACCTGCCCCTGGTTCCATGCCACCAACATTCGCAATGCCCCACCTCAGAACCTGGTGCAACTGGGGATCGGGGGCTGGCAGGTCCCTCGTCAGGGGGTGAAGGTCTGTCGAGAACGGGCGACGAATATTCTGACCGTTACAGATATTACCGATATGGGCCTGGATGCTGCGGCAGACTTTGCCTTGGAGCGAGCCCTGGACGGAACCGACTGTGTATATATCAGCTTTGATATTGACTGCATCGACGCCGGATTTGTGCCAGGCACCGGCTGGCCGGAACCAGGGGGACTGTTGCCCCGAGAAGTGCTGTACCTGCTCAAACGAATTGTGCGGGAAGCTCCGGTCTGTGGACTGGAAGTGGTGGAGGTTTCCCCTCCTTATGACATCAGTGATATCACCTCCCTCATGGCCACACGGGTGATCTGTGATGTCCTGGCCCACCTGGTGGTTTCAGGCCAGCTGCCCCGCTCTTCCCCACCTCCCTATATTTTCCAGAAGCCCAGCCGGAATTCCTCTCGGAGTGGACCTGAGTCTCCTGTCTGATCTGAAGATTCTGATCTGAACTATGCATGAAACTGACATGACCCGTGCCCTGATCCAAACCCTGCAGATCTGGTGGCAGGCTCAGCCTGAATCCCCCCGAATTGAACGAGTCTACCTGCAGGTGGGGCAGTTTACCTGTGTGGAACCGGCCAGTTTGCAGTTTGCCTACAGGGTGCAAACCCGCAACACGGTGCTGGAGGGATCCCAGTTGCTGATCGAGGAAATCCCGCTGGTGGCCTTTTGCCAGCCCTGTCAGCAAACCTATCGACCGGAGATCGGCACTGCCTACGCCTGTCCCACCTGCCATGCCCCGATGCAAGAGATCCGATCTGGCCGGGAACTGAAGATCGCGGCGATTGACCACAGGTCCACCCTCACCCCAATGGAGATCTAAGCATGCATGCACCGATTCAGGTTCAGTTGGGCCTCAACCTGCTGCAGGTTAATCATCAGGAAGCTGCGCTCAATCAACACCAGCTGGATCACTGGGGCATTACCTGTCTCAACCTCATGAGTGGTCCGGGCGCAGGCAAGACTTCTCTCCTGGAATCGACTCTGGCCCGCTTGCGGGAGCAGTGGCGTCTGGTGGTGATTGAAGGGGATATGACCACGGAGCTGGATGCCGAACGGCTACGGCGTCTGGGGGTGCCCGTCATTGCCATCAACACGGGGCGGGCTTGCCATCTGGATGCCCATATGGTGGCGGGCGGACTACAGCAGCTGCAGGAAAAGCTGGATCCCACGCAGGTGGATCTATTGCTGGTGGAAAATGTCGGCAATCTCGTCTGTCCGGCAGAATTTGCTGTGGGGGAACACGCCAAGGTCGCCCTGCTCAGTGTTACCGAAGGGGAAGATAAACCCCTCAAGTACCCGATCATGTTTCGAGAAGCGGACTGTCTCCTGATCACCAAAATTGATCTGGTTCCTTACCTGGATGTGGATGTGCAGCGAATGGTGGACAACATCCAGCAGGTGAATCCAGGGGTGTCTATTCTGCAAGTGTCGGCTCGCACTGGCGAAGGTCTATCCCTCTGGTGCGACTGGATCCAAAACTTTCTGGCGGACCGGAATCAGGGTCGCTGGGGAAGTGGGGGCATTGTCCCATTGATCAAGACTGATGTACACACTACAGGAGCATAATCCATGCAACGACGTTCTCTTCTCGCCCTGACGGTGGCTGTGATCAGCGGCCTGTCCCTGGGGGTATGGCAGGTAACTCAACCGCGACCCGCAGCGGCTGCCGATCCTATCGTGATTGGCTACAGTAACTGGGCTGGATGGTGGCCCTGGGCGATTGCGGAAGCAGAAGGGCTGTTTGCAGCGAATGGGGCCAATGTCGAAATGCGCTGGTTTGACGGTTACCTGCAGTCTATGGAGGCTCTAGCCGCCGGGCAGATCGATGGCAACTGCCAGACCCTGAACGACACCATTTCTTTTGCGGGCAGCTCCGTGAATGGGCAAGTGGTGGTACTGGTCAACGATAACTCGGCTGGTAATGACAAGATCATCGTCACGGAAGACATCAATACCATTGAAGATTTGAAAGGGCGCAAAGTAGCTGTTGAAGAAGGAGTGGTGGATGATTTTCTCCTGACGTTGGGCCTGGAACGGGCCGGGATGTCCCGTGAGGATGTAGAGATCGTGCCTCTGGAAACTGGAGCCGCGGCGGCGGCCTTTGTGGCTGGGCAGGTGGATGCTGTGGGTGCCTTTCCCCCCTTCTGGTTAACGGCTCTGGAACGGGAAGGGAGCAAAGAGCTCTTTTCCTCGGCTGAGTTCCCAGGATCCATCCCAGATTTATTGGTGGTCACCCAAACCCTGGTGGATGAACAGCCGGATCAGGTCCAGGCCATTATTAACACCTGGTTTGATGTCCTGCAGTTCATGGCCGAGAATCCCGAGCGATCGGATGAAATTATGGCAGAGAGAGCGGGAGTCACCCCCGAAGAACTGCAGTTATTTAAAGAAGGAACCCGCATGTTTACGATTGAGGACAATCTCGAGGCGTTTTCTCCTGGAGACGGCATGGAGCATATGCCCTTTGCCGCCGAGGAGATGGCCGAGTTCATGATCAGTGTCGGCTTCATTGATGAGGCTCCCGATCTGAACAGATTGTTTGATGATCGCTTTGTCCGCGCCTTTGCTGAACAGCAATGAGGCTAATCGCTGCCTACTCCCCCTGCTCCTGGGATGGCAATACCTGAATCTGGACGGGCACGACTCCCGCTTTTAACATGTTCAGCACTGCTGCCGCGGCATGGGATAGATCAATAATGCGGTTGGGAATGAAGGGCCCCCGATCATTGATCTGGACCACCACCTCACGCCCGTTCTCCAGATTCACCACTCGCACGGGTGTACCCATGGGCAGAGAACGGTGAGCTGCCGTCAGGGTTTGAGCTGCATGGGGATGTCGGTACCAGGAGGCCAGACCATGCTCGGCAGGGAGTTGAGCCTGAGGCAGGAGGGAGGGCTGCTGGGAATCCTGGGGAGCTGGGGAGGTCGCGGCTTCAGCCATCGGGGGAGCAGCCACCGGGGGAGCGTCAAATAAGAGGCGGCGGAGTCGGTTGGTCGCCAGCAGGGCAACATCCACATCACGGGACTGGGTGCTGGTGAGCAGAATCCCTTCATCCACCCGCACCAACTCCGCTTCATTCAGCCGGATTACATAGCCACCTGGAGCCGACGGGGAGTCTTCCTGCCAATCCAGGGTGATGCTGGCATCTTGGGCCTGGCTTTGGGCCAACTGATTCAGCTCTGCCACCAACCCCGCCGCCCGCAGCAGGGGAGACCCATGCTCAGGATGCGTCTGAAAACTGATGATCGGCAGCTCCTTCAGATACACGGTAACCACAGGACGCTCGTCAATGAAGTGACTGTAGAGGGTGGCTACGGGAATCTGTTGCTCACCCCTGTCCAGTTGGGGTTGCCCCACTTTGATCACCGCTTCGGGTCCGATGGCTTTGTTGAAAAAGGGGGTAGCTGATTGCGCAGATGAATCCACAGAGAGGGTTGGGGAGGCGGCTTTCTCCTCGAGCTGGGAGGCCGGATCGTCCCATGGATCGGCTGGGGAGAGCACGGATCCCCGCGAAATGGCAGCTGGAACTTGCTCCCATAATTGTTCAGTGGAGGAGCCCGGAGGATAGAGAATTCCCGTTGAAGGATGAGTTAAATCCGGACGGGCCATGGTCTCCAGGGTCAGCAGGGATCCGGAGATCAGGGTGAGGAAAGTTGTGCTCAGGAGTCTGTAATTTCCCATAGGTAATGGTGAGGTCAACTCGCAGTGAGTACGCAAGGTATCAAGCAGTGGTTAATGTACCATGTATTTTTGAAAATGTCCGATTCCGTACAGGAATTACTGAGTAAGAATGCTCACTGCTAGAGGATCAATCAACCGTGGATTATCAAGATGCAGGGGTCGATATCGAGGCAGGGCAGGCGTTTGTCCGGCAAATTGCTCAGCGGGTTACGGCAACATCTCAGGCTGGCGTTTTAGCTGGCATCGGGGGTTTTGCTGGTCTGATGGCCATGCCCAGGGGTTTTAAGGAACCGATCCTAGTGGCCTCCACCGATGGAGTGGGCACAAAACTGATGGTGGCCCAGGCCTGTCAGCAGCATGAGGGGATCGGTATTGACCTGGTGGCCATGTGTGTAAATGACATCTTGACGGTGGGGGCCCACCCCCTCTTTTTCCTCGATTATCTGGCCACCGGCAGAATCAATCAACATGTACTTCTCCAAATCATTGAAGGGATCATCAAGGGCTGTCAACAGGCTGGATGTGCGCTGCTAGGCGGAGAAACAGCAGAGATGCCCGGTCTGTATCAACCTCAGGACTACGATGTGGCCGGATTCTGTGTGGGGGTGGTGGAAAAAGATGCCATTCTCAATGGACAGCAGGTGCAGGTGGGGGACCGCGTGGTCGCCCTCCCCAGTTCCGGAGTGCACAGCAATGGCTACAGCCTGGTACGGCGGATCGTTGCCGATCGGGGCTGGAACTGGCAACACACCCCTCCGGGCTGGCCACGGTCCGTGGGAGAAGAATTGCTCACCCCCACGCTGATCTACTGTGCCCAGATCCGGGCGCTCCAAGCTGCAGGTGTGGACATTCATGGCATGGCTCATATTACGGGGGGCGGCCTGCCGGACAATCTTCCCCGCTGCCTGGGACCACAGCAATCCATCCATCTTTATCCCCATGGCTGGAGAATCCCGCCTGTATTTCAATGGTTACAGGTGGAAGGGAGTGTCGACACGCAGGAAATGTTCCGTACTTTTAATATGGGGATTGGTTATGTCCTGATTCTCCCCCCAGAAGCTCTGGAATCTACCTCCCGGCTTCTGCCACAGACCTTTGAAATTGGAGAAGTGGTTCGCCGGAACAGGGGAGGTCCTAGGACTGGATCAATGGCAGATGCCTTAGCAGAAACTAAGCTTGAGCCCGCCCCCCCAAAGGCAGGGATGAGGTCACTAAGTCGAGGTGCCCAGGCTGTGCTAATGTATCGAGTGGACTGAAATTGACCAGCCACTTTCCATTGGAAAAATGTTGGTTTTTATGATCCCATCAGACTGGAACTCTACCTGGCGACCATCGTCGCGAAACAGGCCGACCCAGACAGGAGGAGCATCCTGAGCAATGATCGAAGTTGAACAGCTGAGTAAGACGTACGGCACCTTCTCCGCCATTCGGGATTTAACATTTCGGGTTGAACCGGGCGAGATCATGGGATTCCTTGGTCCCAACGGTGCTGGCAAAACCACCTCTATGCGGATTCTCTCCGGGTATCTACCGGCCACTTCGGGAATGGCACGGGTGGCTGGATTTGACGTCAGCGAAGACTCCATGGCTGTGCGTCAACGCATTGGCTACCTGCCAGAGACTCCTCCCCTCTACACCGACATGACTGTGGAGGACTATCTCGGCTTTGTGGCCAAACTGAAAAAGGTGCGAGCCGGGGATCGGGCCCAGCAAATTGAGCGGGCTATTCAGCGCTGCAGTCTGGAGGAGAAGCGCCATACGTTGATCCGCAAACTCTCCAAAGGCTTTCGGCAGCGGGTGGGCATTGCCCAGGCCATTGTCCATGATCCGCCCGTGATTATTCTGGATGAACCCACGGTGGGTCTGGATCCCAAACAAATCATTGAGGTGCGGAACCTGATCAAGAGTTTGGCAGGGGGATCACACCATCATTCTTTCCACCCATATCCTGCCGGAAGTGAGCATGACCTGTGATCGGGTGGTGATCATCAATCGCGGCCAGGTGGTGGCCAAGGGAACCCCCGCAGAGTTGACCGGAGAAATGCAGGGGGAACACCAGGTCTATCTGCAGGTGGAGGGAGCAGAAGAACAGGTCCGTGCCGCACTCTTGCCTCTGACCCAAGTGCAGCTCACCCGTCTGGAGTCCCTGACTTCCTCAGATCTGATCCCCCCTCGCTGGAGACTGGAGGTGCGCAGCAGTGCGGAGGGCGATGGCTGGATGCGAGAGGTCTCCACCCACCTGGTCCAGGCAGGACTGGGCATTTATGAAATGCGCCGCGCCCAGGCGTCTCTAGAGGAAGTCTTCCTGGATCTAACAACGCAGGAAGAAGGCAGTGCTGAGGAGGTCATGACGTCATGATGGACAGTATCATCACCATTTTTCGTAAGGAACTGCGGGGCTATTTTGCCTCCCCGATCGCCTATGTGGTAGCCGCCATTTTCTGGCTGCTAGCAGGCTTCTTCTTTGTCACGATCGTGGGTCGTGTGATCCAGTTTTCGCAACAGGCGGATATGTTTGGCGGCGGCCAGAGTTTTGATGCGGTGACCATTGCCTCGCAGCAGTTTCTGGGGGTGCTGGGAACCCTGATGCTGTTCGTCCTGCCGATCCTGACGATGGGCTTGTATGCCGAAGAGCGGCGGCGGGGGACGATGGAGCTGCTGGCCACTTCTCCGGTCAGTAATTTTGCAGTGGCTTTTGGCAAGTGGTTGGGGGTGCTGGTTTTCTTTGCCACCATCCTGCTGCCTATCCTGGTTTATCAGGTCCTCAGCTTCAGTGCCAGCAATCCCACCATGAACTTTCGTTTGATGATCTTTGGTTATCTGGGTTTGTTATTCCTGGCGGGCAGCATTATGGCCCTGGGCCTTTTTGTCTCTTCGCTGACCGACAGTACGCTGATCGCGGCGCTGGGCAGCTTTGGTCTAGTGCTGCTGCTCTGGGTGGTGGATGCTGCTGCCGGGGAAGACACCAGCCCAGCTTCGGCTCTTTTACGACACATCTCTTTGCTGCAGCAGTACAACACCTGGGTCCAGGGCTCGGTCAATCTCAGTAGCCTGTCCTGTTTGTAAGTGTGATTACCTTTGGGCTATTTCTGACTGTGCAGTCGGTGGAGGCCCTGCGCTGGCAGCGGAGCTGACATTATCTGAATGCATCGTTGACATGGTAGTGGGCTAAGGAGTGGAAACGTGGCAATGAAAGATCGAGGTGGAGTGTGGGATTGGAGTGGGGTCCTGGGGATCGCCGCACTGGCCATCGGACTGCTACTGGGGGGGTCGATTCTGGGCTGGACCCTGGTACCCTTCATTCTGATTGCGGCAGGAGCGGTCTTGGTGCTGGCCTGGTTAGTTACCCATCGCGCTCTGGTCGCGGAGGTGGCCGGACTGCGTTCCACCCAGGACAACGCTAACTTTCTGGTGGCAGCCACGGCGTTTGCAGTGATTTTGATCCTGACCAATGTGGTGGCGGTCCGGGTTGATCAGAAGTTTGATCTGACGGAAGAAGGTTTCTACACCCTGTCTCCTCAGTCTACGAGGGTGGTGCAGGAGCTGTCCCAACCCGTCAAGGTCTGGGTGGTGACTGAAAGCCCCAACCCCACCATCCGCGAGCAACTGGAGCGGTTTCAACGGCTTAACCCGCAGCAATTTAGCTTTGAGTTTCTCAATCCCCGCAACAACCCTGCAGAAGCCTCCCGCCTGGAGGTCAATCGTGTCGATACGATCGTGGTGGAAGCCGGAACAAGGCGGCAGCAGTTTGCGGAACCCGCTGGTGCTCAACTGGAGAGTGAGCTTACCCCGGCGATCCTGCGCACCGTGACCACAGACGATCTGAAGGCCTATTTCACGGAAGGTCACCAGGAACTTTCGCTCAATCCTCCTGATGGACAAATGGGGATATCTCAGGCTAGCAGTGGTCTTTCCCTCGAGGGTTCACCACCG
Organism: Synechococcaceae cyanobacterium SM2_3_1; assembly: GCA_012030715.1. Classification (GTDB taxonomy): domain Bacteria; phylum Cyanobacteriota; class Cyanobacteriia; order Thermostichales; family Thermostichaceae; genus JAAUUJ01. The sequence continues at coordinate 36,749 of JAAUUJ010000014.1, forward strand.
AATCTTTGAATCTGGTCACCACCGAGATCCCCGAAGATGCCAGTATCATTGTGGTTGCTGGACCGCAGCGGCCTTTCCTGACTGGCGAAACCGATAAGTTAACCTCCTATCTGGATGAGGGGGGGAAACTTTTGCTGATGCTCAATCCCCAAACTGATCCGAATCTTTCGCCCTTGCTGCAGGCGTGGGGAGTGGGACTGGGGGATGATGTGGTGGTGGATCGTCTGAGTGAAAGCTTCTTCCGCAGTGGACCCCTGGTGGCTCTGGGAGCAGCCTATGATGCCGCTCATCCCATTACCGCAGATCTGGCCAGTCAGCGTCTCTTTACGCTCTTTCCTCTGGCCCGTTCCATCTCCACCACTCCGGTGCAGGGCATCACCGCCACTCAACTGGTCTCCACGGGTCCGCAGGGTAGCTGGGGGGAAACCAGTCTGGATCTAAATCGACCCAACCAGCAGCAAACCCTCAGCTTTGATCCTGAGGTAGATACGCCAGGACCTGTGGGGCTGGGGGTTGCCCTGAGCAAGGAGATCACAACCAGCGAAGGGGATCTGGTGGAGGCCCGACTGGTGGTTTATGGAAGCTCGGGCTTTGCCAGTGACGGAGTTTATGCACAGCAGGGGAACCCGGATCTCTTCCTGAACACGGTGAACTGGCTGGCGGAACAGGAGGAGGAGCGCATCTCTATCCGGCCCAAGTCTGTAACCAACCGCCGTTTCACCCTCAATAACCGCAGCTTCACAGCCCTGAGCTGGATTGCTGTTTTAGTTCTGCCGGGTCTGGCCCTGATTGGCGGATTTTTACTCTGGTGGCGGCGGCGTTAAGTCCTACAGCCGATCGTTACCGTTAAGCCTTCACCCAATCGTCTGACCGTTTGTGAGGATCACTCCATGTTCAAACGCAGCACTGTGCTTTTGGTTCTGGTGGCTTTTGCCCTGATCGCAGGGGTCTGGGCACTGGATCTGTTGCAAACTCAGCAGAAGCAACAGGCCTCTGAAGAAAGCCGTCTTCTGTCGGTGGAGCCGAGTATCGTGCAGGAGATCACCATTCTCAGAAGCTCATCTCCTTCTGAAGCTGCCGCCCCTGAGCCCCAGACCATTGAGGTGCGCAGGCTAACGGAAGCTGACAGCGAAACCTGGCAGATCACAAAGCCTGTCACCACTGAAGCCGATGATTTTGCCATCAGTAATCTCCTCAGCAAAGTGACCACCCTGGAGCCGCAGACCGAAATTTCTGCCAGTGCCGATCTCTCTCAATACGGTCTGGATCCTGCCCAGAGTACCCTCACCTTGACCTTAGAGAATGGGGAACAACAAAGTCTGAAGCTAGGAGCAGAGGATTTTGACAAAACTGGCATCTATCTTCAGGTGGGGGATCGTGTGGTCACGGTGCCGCGCTCGGATCAGCAGGTGCTAACCCCCGATTTATTGTCCTTGCGCAGTAAATCCCTGACTCAAGTGCAGCGATCTGCGATTGCGGATGTGGTCATTCAGCAGTCAGACACCACGATCAAGCTGGTGCAAGCAGCCGACGGCTGGCAGATCCAGGAACCACGACAACTGCCTGTGGATGAAACCAGGCTGGATCGTCTGATCAATCCGCTGCTCAGCCTGCAGGCCAGCGGGTTTGTGACGGAAGCGAAAGCAGAGGCTGATCTGGAGGAATTTGGTCTGGCTCAGCCTACCTCTGTGATCACGGTCACTCTCCAGCCCGATGCAGCGACAGGTCTGGAAAATGTTGTGGTCAATCTGGGGGCCCAAACTCAGACTGACCCCCCTCAGGTCTATATCACCAGCTCGCAATCACCAACCATTGCCACCCTGGCTCTCTCCACGGCAGAGGCGCTGCAGCCCACCCTCCTGGATCTGCGGGACAAATCGCTAGGCAGGATTGAGCCAGAGGCATTAGCGGAAGTGACAGTCAATGCTGAAGATCAGGACCTGGAGCGAACCTTCTTACCCTCTGCTGTGGCTGCGGGCAGTAGCCCCAATCCCATGGGCAATCGCTGGGAAGTCTCGGATCAACCTGGACGGATGGTCTCTCTGGAGGGACTATTTACAACTTTACGAGAGATCAGAGCCACCGATTTTCTCAGCTCTGAGGATGTCGATGCAGTAGCGGCTCTCGAATCCCCAATCCTGAGTATGACGCTGGTCCCTGCTGCTGAGACGGAGGATCCAGTGGTGATTGAATTGGGTGAAGATGCGGGTCGAGCTTATGCCCGCTCATCACGACAGACCGAAAGCCTGGTGATCGAGCCCAGCGCGATCGAAGAACTAATTTCAATTCTGGGAACCTTCAAACCCCTACCGGAGCCTGAGACATCGCCTTCCCCCTGAGACTGATCCTCAGATTTAGCCAGAGGTTTATCAGGCAATCAGCGTGGCACTGATGCCAAACAAAGCATCAACAACCAATGTGCTCAATGCTGCTCCAGCAAAGGCCAGCCAGGACAATCGGTGTTTTGGTTCTCCAGCACTGCGATGCAGGCTCCAGATACCGATCACTAAAAGGATCAGAGATAATTCCACCGCCCAAAGGCCGCCCCACAAGGTTTGCATTTTCAGGAGCGCCGATTGAAAGGCAGCCTGTCCCTGCTGCATCTCTGTCAGTTGCATCACCTGCCGCCATTCTGATAACAGCCCAACCGAGTGGATATAGAGATCAGTGATGGCTGTTCCCAGCAGAGAGCCAAGGTAGAAGAAATTTCCCACCACTGCCCATCCAGTTCTTAATCCCCACCAGGCCAGGGGCAACCCCAGGGCTTCCACTGGCAAATGCCAGAGAGGTTCCTGCCGCAGCCAGCCCCAGTAAAGTGATCCCGCACACCAGGTCAGGGTAAACCCGAACAGCAAACTCCCCCACCAGCGGGTCTTGGGATGGGTATAGAGCTTCCAACTCAAGCCCAACCATGCCAGGGTCAAAAATAAACTGATCCAGGGGGCGTGCCGCACCAGGGGAGCCTGGAAAAAGACGGGAACCGAGACCAGAAAGCCAGAAGCCCAAAACGTCGGCTCTGCAACCAGATCAAAATAGCGCAACACCAGCGGCTGCGAAGGCGGCGATGGAAAGGAAGTTGACAATGCGATTGCTGAAAACTCTTCACAAAGAGTAACACACCTATTCCTCTAAATCCCCCCCCAGGGGATCTGACGGTAGTGATTCTTCTTCTTTGTCCCGCTGGAGCTGATTGATCAGGGAAAGGACTCGGGTGCCTCGTTCCAGCGAATGATCCTGGTAGAAAACAATTTCTGGAGTGCGGCGGAGGGCCAGACGGTGACCAATTTCGCGGCGGATGAATCTAGCGGCAGCTTGTAACCCAGTCATGGTTTCCTGCTGAGCGGCTTCGCTGCCAAAAATACTGACGTAGACACGGGCAAACTGCAGATCTTTGGTCAAAGTAACTTCGGTAACACTGACCATGCCCGCTCCCACCCGATCATCTTTAATATCCGAGAGCAGCATCTGACTGATTTCCCGCTTGATCAATTCTGCAACCCGTGCGACTCGGCGTTCAGTTGCCATTGGTGCTTCCTAATTTCGCCTCTATAGCTAGTCTATCGAGGATTGACAACCACCAGGGTGGGGGCAGGTGTAAAGGAGGAAGAAACAGGGACACAGGAGGTAAGTAACCCAAAAGCCACCAGACAACTGCCCGCCAGCAAAAATTTCCAGGATTGGGGGGTGGAGTGCATCAGAGGGTCCTCGGGGGAATGGGGTTACTGTTGTTACTTTATCGAGGCAGATCCGACAATGATGTGACAGCTATCACCCGCTTCCTCTGATCCCAAGCAGTTTTTCAGGATCGGCCTTCTTGCCTGCAGCCGCCAGCCCAATCGCTACACTGAGGTGAGTCAGGTTGCCTGGAGAAAGTTTCTATGGCAGGGATTGATCTATCACGTCCGTTCACACCCGTCAGGGTTGCTGTGTTGACGGTATCGGATACTCGCACTCTGGAGCAGGATCGCTCAGGACAGGTGCTGGTGGACCGGATCAAGGCGGCGGGTCATGAGCTGATCGATCGCCAGATAGTACCCGATGACAAAGCCAGCATTGTTGTGATTTTGCGGGCCTGGATTGCCGATCCGCGGGTGCAGGTGGTGATCTCAACCGGAGGGACGGGATTAACGGGGCGAGATGTCACCCCCGAAGCCTTTCAGGAAGTGCTGGAAAAAGAGATCCCAGGATTTGGAGAACTCTTCCGCATGCTCAGCTATGCCACCGTGGGCACCTCCACCCTCCAATCCCGAGCCCTGGGGGGAGTTGCTCAGGGAACTTATCTGTTTGCGCTGCCTGGATCCACCAGTGCCTGTCGCGAAGCCTGGGACCACATCCTCAGTCTGCAATTGGACAGCCGTTACACCCCCTGTAATCTGGTGGATCTGCTGCCGCGACTGCAGGAGCATCTGCCCCTGGGCTCCCCTCAATAAACTGACTTCAGATCCAGGAAGAAGCTCACTGACTTCGCAGATTATTCCGAATTAAAAGTTTACAATGAGAGGCGGTGCTTACGGACCACCTGAACATCGTCGTTCATCGGAACCTACCCTATGGATCTCGCCTACCAGCTCACCTGGCTTGTTCCCCTTTACCCACTTCTGGCTGCTCTCCTGCTGGGGATGGCCATTCTGATGCTCAATCCCTGGATCACCCGTTCCCGCTCTCTGGCGTCGGGCCTGAGCGTCTTTCTGACCGGAACGGCAATGGTGCATGCCTTGGCGCTGCTAGTGGGGCAGCTGCAGGGTCATCCTGCCTATGACTTCAGTTTCACCTGGGCGCAGGCGGGGAGTTTTGTGGTGGCCATGGGGGTCTCACTGGACAATCTTGCCGCCCTGATGCTGGTGGTGGTGACCACGGTTTCTTTCCTGGTGCAGGTCTATACCCATGGCTACATGGCCCATGATCCAGGCTATGTCCGCTTCTACGCTTATCTCAGTCTTTTCACCTCCTCCATGCTGGGGCTGGTGATCAGTCCAAATCTGGTCCAGATTTATGTCTTCTGGGAACTGGTGGGCATGTGCTCGTACCTGCTGATCGGATTCTGGTATGACCGCCCGGCGGCAGCAGAGGCAGCGCAGAAAGCCTTTGTGACGAACCGCGTGGGCGACTTTGGCCTGCTGCTGGGGTTGCTGGGTCTCTACTGGCTCACCCGCACCTTCCAGTTTGAGGAAATGGGCGAGATCCTGCAGGAGATGGTCAATTCTGGTGCTGTGAGTGCGACGTTAGTGGCCCTGTTTGCGATTCTGGTGTTCCTGGGTCCGGTGGCCAAATCCGCTCAGTTTCCGCTGCATGTGTGGTTGCCGGATGCGATGGAAGGCCCTACCCCCATCTCGGCCTTGATCCATGCCGCCACGATGGTGGCTGCGGGTGTGTTTCTGGTGGCCCGCATGTTCCCGGTTTTCGAGGGCATTCCTGTCGTCATGACCACTATTGCCTGGACGGGAGCGGGAACCGCTTTCCTGGGGGCCAGCATTGCTGTGACTCAAAACGACATTAAAAAGGGGTTGGCCTATTCCACCATTCCAGCTGGGCTACATGACCATGGCCATGGGGGTGGGCGCCTACAGTGCCGGATTATTTCACCTCATGACCCATGCCTACTTCAAGGCCATGCTCTTTCTCGGCTCCGGATCGGTGATCCACGGCATGGAAGCGGTGGTGGGTCACAACCCAGCGGTGGCTCAGGATATGCGGGTGATGGGGGCTTACGGAAATATATGCCCATTACCTCCGCCTGT
>JAAUUJ010000122.1 GCA_012030715.1 Synechococcaceae cyanobacterium SM2_3_1
TCAACAGCTGCGTCAACGTCCTTTCGACCTCGTTCTCTGGCAGAAACTTTACTATAAGGACCAACAATCCTATATCCGTCGTCGCCTCCAAGCCGTCAAACTCCTCTGGGAAGGTCTTTCACGCCAAGAGGTCTGTCAATCTCTCTCCTGTACCCTCAAAACTCTCTCCCAATCTTTCTCGACAACAATCGGACTCATCAAGCAAAAATGAAACGGTGCTTAAGCCCATTACTACAACAAAGAGGATTGCTAGGCAAAATTGAGATTGAGTGGGTGTATTTGCCACCCTATTTACTGAAACTGAACTTGGCAGAATATGTGATCCATTTGATCCGATTGAAATATCTTCATCACTGACCGATTGGATGGAAGATGGAGCAAGTGCAGGCCATTTTGGAAGCGGGTAGTCGGGTGGAGGCAAATCTGAGCCAGGAACAAACGCAGCGGACGCTCAATCACATCTATTCTCTAGTCGGTAATCTTTGAAGTGAGATTGCTAACCTATTCTTTCTAAGGGAAGGATGGCTTGATTTCTATGGGTTTGGACAGCAAGAATGACAGTAGAACTGTTGTTCTTGATCTAGAGCTCTTGATTTCTGGCAGCATTCGTAAAACTGCAGTGCAGCTGTTGAACAGCTAGTACACCCATGACATCGTTCTGGGGTAGGCAACTGTTGAATCCGGCCTTTGCGGATCAGGTGAGCTAACATCCCCTCCAGGGCATGGGCTTCAATATCGAAATGCATTACCAATTGGGCCAGCGATGTCCTTCCCTTTTGCTCAATGTGGGTTTGAATCTCTTCCAGAAGCATTGATCCTCCTCATTTACAAAAACATTGGATTCAATAGTTTTTATCAGGGTGTAAATTGGCTTAGGAGATGATGGATCTACACCCTGATATTTGCTCAACCCTCGGCTGTCTGTGGCTCTAGCGTGCCCGCGTGAACACGGAATCGGAATTTATGCATGCTGTATAGGACTACCGCCATCGTGATCAACAACCCCACAATCCAGTTCAAAGAGGTGGTGGGATGGAGTGGGTAGCTGCCCATCTGGTAGACCATCACAGCAGTCCAGTAGGCCAATCCGGTGGTCCAACACCCGGCAAAGGTCGTCCATCCCCAGTTGGTTTCCCGATAGATGGCTCCCATGGCAGCAACACAGGGGAAGTACATCAAAACAAACAACAGGTAAGCAAAGGCTCCCAGAGATCCGTCGAAACGACTGACCATTGCTCCAAATGTACCCACGGTGACTTCCTGTTCCTCAGCCGCCACTTCCACAGTGCTGACATCCCCCACACTCAACCCCAGGGGATCCAGGAGCATGCCCGGGACTTCTGCCAGGTTGGTCGGAATGGTGGCCACAGCTTCCTGCAGACCTCCCCACAGATTAAAATCCGTTGCCTCTTCACTGCCTGAGATCCCTGCATCTTGCTCTGCTAGTGCTCCATAAAGGGAATCCAGCGTCCCCACCACCGCCTCTTTTGCAAAAACCCCAGTAAAGATCCCTACCGTGGCTGGCCAGTTCTCCTGTCGTACCCCCATGGGCGAAAATACGGGAGTTAGGGTGCGACTGGTGGCACTCAGAACCGACTGCTCTGTGTCTTCATGACCAAAGGTGCCATCGGTTCCAATCGAGTTCAACAGGCTTAGAACCATAACCATGATCACGATCACTTTCCCAGCCCGCAGCATGAAACTCTGTAACCGATCCCAGCTACGCAGCAGCACCCCTTTCCAATGGGGCAGATGGTAGGAGGGTAGTTCCATCACAAAGGGTGAGACATTTCCCCGCAGCAGCGTGTTTTTCAAAACCAACCCCGTAAACATGGCCGCGGCCACACCAATCAGGTACAAGCCAAAGACGACATTTTGACCCGTGGCCGGAAAGAAGGCAGCCGCAAAAAGAGCATAGACAGGCAACCGAGCCCCACAGGACATGAAGGGGTTCATCATGATCGTCAAGAGCCGATCCCGAGAATTTTCTAGGGTGCGGGTGGCCATGATCGCCGGTACATTACAGCCAAATCCAATCAACATGGGCACAAAAGACTTCCCAGGCAGCCCCACCATGCGCATCAACCGATCCATGACAAAGGCAGCTCTGGCCATATAACCGGAGTCTTCCAAAATCGAGAGCAGCAGGAAAAGGATGCCGATGATCGGAATAAAGGTGGCCACCACCTGAATCCCACCCCCGATACCGCTGGACAGCAGCACAGTTAACCATTCCGGTGATCCCAGAGCCCCCATCACCTCAGCCACACCGCCCACAAACAGGGTGCCAGCGGCAATGTCAAAGAAATCAATAAATGCTCCCCCGACATTAATGGTGATCAGGAACATCAGGTACATGACCAGGAGAAAAATGGGGAGGCCTAACCAGCGGTTGAGCACGACACTGTCAATCTTGTCGCTTGTGGTTTGACTGACAACGCGGGTCTTGCGACACACCCCCTGGAGCAGCTGGTGAATCAAACTGTACTGACTGTCTGCCAAAACCAGATCCAGTTCTTCATTGAGGACCTGTTGAATCCGTTGACGATGAGCCTCTAGCTTCTGCCGCAGAGATGCATCAGCCTGGGTTTCTGAGGTCAAAAGTGCCAGGGCATGCCAGCGCGGATCAACCGTGACCGCCTGGGTTCTCTCCAACTCTGCACTCAAGTCCAGCAAGGCATCCTCAACTACCGCGGGATAAGGCACCACTACATAGGGGCGAGTCGGGTGCTCTAATTGCTGTTGAATCGCCTGATGCAGTGCTTCAATCCCTTGGTCTCGATTGGCGATCATGGGAACCACCGGAACCCCCAACCGTTGTGAGAGTAATTGGGGATCAACCTCCAGACCCCGCTCCTCCGCCACATCCATCATGTTCAGGACCAAGATCGTGGGCAGTCGCATCTGCAGGACCTGCAGGCTGAGGTAGAGATTGCGTTCCAGGCTGGCGACATCCACGACATTAATAATCAGATCCGCTTCCCCTGCAAGCAGATAGGTGCGGGCTACGGTTTCATCCAGGCCCGTCTCATCCGCTTCCCCCTGCAGGGAGTACACCCCCGGCAAATCCACAAGCGTGAGAGTTTGATCCCCCGCGCGAAACTGTCCTTCTTTGCGCTCCACTGTTACACCGGGCCAGTTCCCGACGCGTTGATGAGTTCCACAAAGGGTATTGAAGAGGGTGGTCTTGCCAGCATTGGGATTGGCGGCCAGTGCCAGGATCGGGTTAGGCATGGCTGACCTCCTCCACCGTGATCACAGCGGCTTCTACCTTGCGCAAACTGAGATGCACCCCTCGCACTTCAATGTCTACCGGATCCCCGAGAGGGGCATGTCGTTTAACAATAAACTCGGTGCCAGGAGTGAGCCCCATGGCCAGGAGCTTTTGCCGATAGGGGCGGGCTGCGGGGGCATAACCCACCACGCGGGCACGGGTGCCAATCTTGAGTTGAGCCAGTTCAGTCTGGATGCTCATGGTCTGGTCCTTTTCTTGATGACAACTTGGGTCGGGTGTATGGGGGGAAGCAAGCGGGAGCGCCACAACCTGGATCGCCTGCACCATTTCAGAGCTCAGTCCAACGCGATCCTCCCCCAGGGCAACAACCAATCCCCCTTCAGGGGTTCTCTGCACAATCTGCAGGTGATGACCTTTGACAAATCCCAGGCTCAACAACTGCTGGCGGATACTTCTGCTACCCTCAAGCCCCACAATGTTGAGAGTCTCCCCCCGCCTGGCCAGGCCCAGAACCATCGGAAGATCTTGCACACTGTTCCTAGAAGCGGGGAAGAGTTTTTGCCACCAAAGCTGGATTCTTGCCAAAGGGATCCCTCGAGCCACCCAGGACTGAATTCCAGCCTCAGGACCTTTAGCTGCCCGAGATCGAGGAAACACCATGCTGTTGCCGCCAATACACTATTGAGAATAATTCTCCTTCAGTTACTGATGGCTACTGGCTTTCTTAACAACAACTTTGATTTTTCTTTGCATTTAGAGATGTCATCATCGTCTTTGTAGAGGTGGATGGGCAATAGGCTGAAAAAGTATCCTACAGAAGGCTCATCTATGAGCCTGATTCTGGTAGCAATGGCAGTCAGGTTTCTCGATCAAGGATGCAGCCAGAGCGTTGAGAGCTGTTGCAGCCAGAAGACCGCCTCCCTGGGATCCTGAGATCGTGATCTGGGGAATATCCAGGTGCATCAGGTAGCGTTTAGCAGCCGGAGCATGGCTAAATCCCACAGGCAACCCAATGATCAGGGAAGGTTTACACTTTTTTTCTCTAACTAACTCGCATAGATTTAACAATATCGAGGGAGCATATCCAATCACAACAATGGCTCCATCAGCCAGTTGCATCAGTTTTGCTTTTCTTTGAGGATCCTGCCAGAAATTTTGTTCAGCATCTTGCACCGAAGCAATATGAGGATCATTAATAATGGCGCGAATCTTACATCCCAAATGGGACAGGCGTGCCTGATCCAGTGCAGCAGCTACCATCTGAGTATCAGTGATGATGTCACACCCCAATGACAGATGATGCCGTGCTGTAGCGATCACCCCCAGGCTAATCTGCATCATGGGAACGATTGAAACATCTCCACAAGCTAATACTAATTTCTGAATCAGATCGATTTCGATCTCAGAGCGCTGAGAAAGATCAGGCAGTAACTGTTGCAGAGATTCCTGAAAGGATTCAGGATGTGCAGGTAGGGTTTGATGCCAGCCTTCCCAGAAGCTTGTCAGGTCATCAAGAGTGTCTGGATTCCGTTCTACTGACCCCTGAAGTTGGACAAGAAGATCCGTTTGAATAGATTTGCAAGCATGATCTCGACCAAGAATGCCCTCTAGGGCGTGGGCGGTTTGCCGAAGATGGGCAATTTTCTGGACAACAACCTGATAATGGTTCTGGAGTTGGATGAGCATAGATTTAGAGTCAGATGCTTGATCCCCCAATAACTGCTGTACGTGAGCCAATTGGAACCCCTGTTGCTTGAGAAGTCCAATCTGACGCAAGCGCTGGACATCTGCCTGGGAGTACAGTCGGTAATTCCCGCGGGATCGCTGTGGGACTGGCATCAAACCAATCTGGTGATAATAGCGCACCATGCGAGGGGTGAGGTTCCCACCTACCCGAGAAATCAGGTCCTTCATTGTGAGTAAAGGTTCTTCCATAATTCACGGAGCGATGAGCTTGACATTTACATCAATGTCAATGTCTAGCATATGTGGACTGTGTCTTCCTCCGGCTCATGAAAACAGCCTTATCATTTGAGACTTCCCAAGGATATATTCAGCTAGCGAAAGAGCATCCAGATCTGATTGCAGCGGCGGTGTGTGCACTGCTGGTTGGATTAGGAGCCTTGACGCTACATCTGGAGTGGTTAGCCCTGGCTCTGGCCCTACTCTTTGCCGCCTACGGGATTGGTGGCTTTGGGAGTGCTTGCGAAGGCTTAACTACTCTCTGGCAAGAGCGGGAGCTAGATGTGGATCTCCTGATGATTGTGGCTGCGCTAGGCGCTGCAATCCTGGGGATCTGGCAACAGGACTATTACCTGGTAGTGGACGGAGGGGTACTGATCTTGATCTTTGCCATCAGTGGGGCTCTTGAGAGTTATGCCTTGGGTCGGACAGAGCGTGAGATCCGTGCTTTGATGCAATTAACCCCTGATCAGGCTCGTATGGTCTATCAGGGTCAGGAAAAGTTGATCTCAATATCGCAACTGCAGGTTGGGAATCAGATACTTGTCAAGCCAGGGGAGCGGATCCCAACCGATGGCATCATTTGTTCGGGCAGCAGTACCCTTAATCAGGCCGCCATTACGGGAGAGTCAATCCCAGTCGAGCGCGGCGTCGGCGACCCTGTGTTTGGAGGGAGCCTCAATGGTCATGGTTCACTGGTCCTGGAGATTCATCAGCCCCCTGAAAGTAGCTTGCTGCAGCGGATCATCCGATTAGTTCAGGAGGCAAAAACCACAGCTCCTCCCTCACAACAGTTTATTGAACGCTTTGAACGTAGCTATGCCCGTGTGATCGTTGTCACAGGAGTGTTGCTGTCCTGCCTACCTCCCTGGGTGTGGGGTTGGGATTGGGAAACTACCATCTATCGAGCCCTGATTTTTTTAGTGGTAGCCTCTCCTTGTGCCCTGATGGCGGCTATCATGCCCACTCTGATTTCTGGGATTGCCCAAGGGGCACGCCAGGGGATCTTGTTTAAGGATGGAGGCCAGTTGGAGCAGTTAGGCCAGGTGAAAGCGATTGCCTTTGACAAAACAGGCACCTTAACAACGGGTGTATTGAGGGTGACACAGGTGATCCCAGCTGCTTATCTATCAGCTGATGATGTGTTGCAACAGGCCGCCGCTTTAGAAGCTCACTCCGAACATCCGATTGGACAGGCGATCTGGCAGGCGGCCCTGGATCAGGGGCTGACGTTGCCCGAGGCGAGAGAGGTCCAGGCTCATGCGGGCCAGGGAATCCGCGGGCTGCTGGGAGGGGTTATGACATGGGTAGGTCGATTCCCAACAGCCGCAACCTGTCCTAGTCCCGATCTCCAAGGGGCCCCCCATCTGCTACAGCAGGCAGAGCACATGGAGAGCAATGGACAGACTGTTGTTTGGGTTACTCAGGGTGAACAGATCCTGGGGGTAATCGGGGTGATGGATAGCTTACGTCCTGAGGCTGATCAAGTCATCGCCCGTCTCCGTCAATTAGGGGTAGAACATATCATTTTGCTTACCGGAGATCAGGAGCGAACAGCTAAAGCGATTGGAGCTGCTGTCGGGGTGGATCAGATCTATGCGCGTTTATTGCCTGAAGATAAAGTGAAGTGGATCCAACGGCTGCAGCAGCAATACGGAACTGTAGCCATGGTTGGGGACGGAATCAATGACGCTCCAGCGCTAGCTCAAGCCTCAGTGGGGATCGCGATGGGCCACTCGGGAACGGATGTGGCTTTGGAGACAGCCGATGTAGTATTGATGGCAGATCAATTGGAGAAGTTGGAGCTGGCAATCCAGTTAGGTCGTCGCTCTCAGAGGATTGTCCGACAGAATATCATCCTGGCCATGGGCTCCGTGGCTCTATTGTTGATTGCCAATTTTGGTTTTCAGATCACTTTGCCCATGGGTGTATTGGGGCATGAGGGATCAACTTTGCTAGTCACTTTAAATGGGCTGCGAATGCTACGCCATACGCCAGGATATCACCCTGAGCCCTCGCTTGTAGTAGGGGAGCTTTTTCGGGGTAAATGATGGGGACTTCGATTCATTACTAAGTTATTTGAAGGTTTTGATGAATACTTAAGAGGTCAGGGATATGAAGCTAAGGAAGGACAGATTATGGATGCAACTTTAGTGCCAGTGCCCAAGTAGTATAATCGCTCAAAATAAAATGATTCGCTTCATTGGGAAAACTAGAATAGAGACTGCAGTTGGTCTTAAGGATTTAGCTTATCATCTGAGGAGATATACTTTTTGGGAAACCATGGGGAAGTTCATGGAGAGACGACAAGAATTAGCAATAAATTTGACGAATATTATATATTATTGATTAGTCTAAATATACGACATTGAGTTAATGCATAAATCAAGCAGAGATATGGCCTAAGGACTATCTTTATTCTGCAAAAGACGTCAAACCCAATTGCTTTGTCAACGCCTTCTAGCATATTGTGTCGTTTCTATATCAATTGCAATGTAAGCTGGGTTACGGTATAGCTATGTTCAATTTCGCTCTCGATTCAGGATCCATGGCCGATAACTCGATCATTCTTTACGATACTACGCTGCGAGACGGGGCTCAACGGGAAGGACTGGCCCTTTCTCTGGAGGACAAGTTACAGATCGCCAAATTACTAGATCGGCTGGGGATCCCATTTATTGAGGGAGGGTGGCCGGGGGCCAACCCCAAGGATGTGCAGTTCTTCTGGCAACTCAAAGAGGAATCTCCCCTGAGCCAGGCAGAGGTGGTGGCTTTTTGTTCCACCCGTCGCCCTGGTCAGCAGGCCGCAGATGATCCGATGTTGCAAGCAATTTTGGCTGCAGGTACTCGCTTTGTCACTCTTTTCGGCAAATCCTGGGATCTGCATGTGACTGAGGGACTGAACACCACCCTGACCGAAAATCTGGAAATGATCCGCGATTCCATTCAGTTCCTTCGCTCCCAGCAACGGCGGGTGATCTACGATGCTGAGCACTGGTTCGACGCCTACCAATGTAACCCCGACTTTGCGCTCTCTACCCTCCAGGCAGCCGCAGAAGCTGGGGCCGAATGGCTAGTTCTTTGTGATACCAATGGCGGCACCCTCCCCCACGAGGTTGCTCGCATCACTGCAGCGGTCCAGGCGGAAGCTCATCATTTTCAGGGCGCACGCTTAGGGATCCATACCCACAATGATGCTGGAACGGCGGTAGCCAATGCTCTGGCTGCAGTTCAGATGGGGGCTACCATGGTCCAGGGAACGATCAATGGCTATGGGGAGCGGTGTGGAAATGCGGATCTCTGCAGTCTGATTCCCAATCTGGAGCTGAAGCTGGACTATGCCTGTCTGCCCGAGGGGCACCTGACTTTGCTCACCGAGACCGCACGGGCAGTAAGCGAAGTGGTGAATCTGGCCCCCAACGATCATGCGCCCTACGTCGGTCTCTCCGCATTTGCCCACAAAGGAGGGATCCATGTCAGCGCGGTCCAAAAAACCCGCTCACCTATGAGCATGTCCAACCGGATCTGGTGGGAAATGTGCGACGTGTGGTGGTGTCAGAACAGTCGGGATTGAGCAATATCCTGACCAAGATGGCCAGTTTTGGGGTGTATCTCGACAAAGCTGATCCGCTGGCGCGGCAACTGCTCAATCGTCTCAAACAATTGGAGTACGAAGGGTATCAGTTTGAGGCGGCTGAAGCGAGCTTTGAGTTATGGGTGCGGGGATGCCTGCAGCAGCGACCTCATCTGTTCGATCTCCTCAGTTTTAATGCCACCTCCACTACGCGCTCAGACTGGAACAGCCGAGATTGGGATCATCTGGATGAGAGTGGTATCACAGCCCAGGCGATGACCAAGATTGCTGTGCATGGAGAGGAACGGCTGACGGCAGCTGAAGGCAATGGTCCGGTTGCCGCTTTGGATGGGGCTTTGCGCAAGGCACTGGTGGAGTTCTACCCTCAGATCGAAACCATCCAGCTGGTGGATTACAAAGTGCGGATCCTGGATGGTGGCGCTGGGACCTCGGCTAAAACGCGGGTGTTGATTGAATTTAGCGATGGCCATCACCGCTGGACCACGGTGGGCGTTTCCTCCAACCTTATCGAAGCCTCCATTCGCGCCCTGATCGAGGGTCTGGAATACGGGTTGCTGGCCTACAGCCCTGGCTTTGGTGCTCCGACTGCCACTTCTCCACGTCCCCAGGTCGATGTCATCTCCTGAACAGATTCTTGCCTTCTGGTTTGGAGATCCCACCGCTCCCACCTATGGCAAACCTCGCAAAATCTGGTTCCGCAAAGATCCCAGGTTTGATGCCGAGATCCGACGCCGATTTGAATCTGATTATCAGCAGGCTGCCGCAGGAAGGTTGCAGGCTTGGCGCCACACTGCCTATTCGTGTCTAGCTTTACTGCTGCTTCTGGATCAGATGCCACGCAACATGTATCGCCAGACCCCCCAAGCCTATGCCACCGATCCCTTGGCCCTGGAAGTGGCGCAGTACGCTGTGGCGCAAGGGTTTGATCAGATCATTCTGCCTGTGCAGCGCTGGTTTGTCTACCTCCCTTTTGAGCACAGTGAAGATCTGGAACAGCAAGGGCGGGCGGTGGACCTCTTTAATCAATTGCAGGACCAGCCGGACTGCCACGAGGCCATTGACAGTGCCCACAAACATCTGCAAGTGATCCAACGCTTTGGTCGTTTTCCCCACCGCAATGCTATTCTGGGGCGCCCCTCTACACCCGAGGAAGAAAGTTACCTGCGCCAAGCGGGATCCAGATTTTAAACTCTGATGTTACCTACGAACTACCTGGTCAGAAGCTGATCAAGGCTGGACTGCAGTTGCTCTTGGCTTAGATCGGTAATAATGAAAACTTCCTGGACACTGCTACCCCGCCGCGCCACCACCTTGAATCCACCTCGAATCGGCACAGAGATCCGCAGTTTTAAGTGGGGACTGCGACCCCCTGCCTGGGCGATCACCCCTGGAGTTACTGTTTTGATTCCTGCCATGGTGACCAACTTTTCCAGGACAGCAATTAAACCCTCAATATGGGTGGAGTGGTTGAGGACTAAGCGTCCTGCAGAGGGGTCCTTGCTCATTCTCTGTAACCTGGCGTAGACAACCAACCCTGGCGGATGAACCAAGCTTGAAGATCCTGTTGTACTTGCTGAGGAATTTCCCAGGGAAAGAGGTGGGCGGTGTTGGAATAGCAGATCCATTCTGCATGAGATAGGTGTTTGACCGTTTCATAACTGGCCTGGCAGGTGATGTGAAGGTCCTGTTCCGCCGCCATCATCAAGGTGGGAATCGCGAGCTGTGGCAGATGTTCAAGGCAGGAGTACCGCTGTTGCAGAGCCTGGCGTAATGCCTGACGAGCTGGACCCGAGGTGTACAGGTAAGCTGGTACAGCCGCCGTGGCCAGGTAATGATAGGTCTCAGGTGTATGTTGCTGGATCAGGTAACGGTAGAGGGAGCGGCGGCCAAAAGTGTCAATATTCCAGGACCAGCCTGGCCAGATCCAATTGAGAATGGAAGCCACCCCGGTATAGAGATCATCCCAGAGATCTGTCGGTGGATGACTGCCCACAGGACGAGCCGCCGTGGCCACCAGCACCAGTCCCTGCACCCGTTCCGGATAGCGCAGTGCCAGTTCCAATGCCAGAATTCCCCCCAGAGACCAGCCCAGGATCAGACAGCGCTCAAGCGCCAACTCATCGAGAAGCGCCACCAGATCAATGAGGTGATCGGTCATGGAAAAGCAGGAGGAGGTGCGGCTGCGGCCATATCCTCTCAGATCTGGGGCAATGAGGCGACATTCATGGTCAAGGGCTGAGGCAAATACCGACATACAGTCCGCATTGCCTGGATGACCGTGCAACATCAGTACTGAGGTGGAAGCACCCGTGGGGCCCCACTCTCTGCGGTAAAGATTAATTGCCGACCTAGCGTTCAAGGGCTGTACTGTTATGCCCATGAGTTCAACATTCAGGGTGCTGTAGATCCAGGATCAAGGATTGAGAAGAAAGGTGCGATACCTCAGGCAGTGGTATAGGCGGCAGAGGGAGGACGCTTGATCTTGACGGCGTTAGGCATCCAGAGCTGGTTTTGTTCCAGGACCTGTACAAATCCACGGGAACGCAGATTTCCCAGCAGCCGGGTTACCGTAACCCGAGTTGCACCAATGGCATCCCCGATCTGAGCATGGGTCAATACCCAGGGAAGCACCAACCCGTCTTCGTAAGCTTCACCGTGCTCTTCAATCAGCAGGGTGAGAAACCCCTTCAGCCGATCAATGGCCCGCCGCTGTCCCAGGTTCCCCAACCAGAGAAGCTTTCGCTGTAATTGATAGCGGAAATCCTCCTGGACTTTCTGGTGGAAACGCGGCCACTGCTCCAGATCCTGCCAGTAAAACCACATCACAGCCGTTCGTTCAGCGTGGGTGCAGGCTTTCAGATCAAAGCGCTCCTGCGTGCTCAGCTCAAAAGGATACCCTGACGTAATAAAACCAACAAACACTTCGCGCCGTTCGGGAGTTTGACTGACCAGACGTACTACCCCTTCCTGCACCAGATAAACCAGGCCGGGGCGGGTGGGAATACGCACGTCCTTGGGAAAGGTCCGGCAGCGATAGTGTTCATCTGCCCACTGACATAGCTCCCGCCACTCCTGTGCCTCTGCTGCCGATGTAATTGCAGTAATTGACATAAACGGAACCCTCCTTCTCAGTAAATACCCAACTACCGTGGCGAATCTGCTAATATATTGATACCAGACACCGGAGATCCACCCGGGGAAGCACCCAACTTCATTGTCTCTTCATAATGGCATGCATCCCTGTAATCTCAACAGCGTAAAATCACGGCACTGGTGTTAAAGATTACCAACATTAATTGCAATTGCCTCTTCCTGAGAAGGTAGAGCTTTGAGGGCTGCTCAACAGCTGCTGAAGTCTTGTTCGAACCTCGGCTAGGTTCAGGAGGGAGGAAAGTCACGGGTGCGAATGTCCTGGCTAAATCGGTCGATCGCCTCGAGGATACTTTGGCGCAGCTGCAGGTAGGAGCGGGCAAAAGGCGGCAATTGTTCCGTGAATCCCAGTAGATCATGAGTGACCAGAATCTGGCCATCACAATAGGATCCGGCACCGATACCAATCGTAGGGATCTGCAGTTGCTGGGTAATCTGCTGGCCTAATTCAGCAGGAATATGTTCCAAAAGTAGGGCAAAAGCTCCCGCCTGCTCAAGGGCGCTGGCCTCTTGCAGCAACCGCTCAGCAGCGGCTGGGGTCTTTCCCTGTTGACGAAAGCCTCCCAGTTGGTGCTTGGCCTGGGGGGTAAGGCCAATGTGCGCCATGACTGGGATCCCACGCTCTACCAGAAAAGCGACAGTATCGACCATGGCCGGATAGCCCCCCTCCAGCTTGACAGCGGCCACTTCGGCCTCCTTGAGTAATCGCCCT
>JAAUUJ010000123.1 GCA_012030715.1 Synechococcaceae cyanobacterium SM2_3_1
TTGAATCGAGGAAATCCAAACCCGCTCGCTTGCATGAACTTGAACGACTTGTCCAGTCGCTTCAGGGCATCTTGCCAGACTTGAGAGTGAACTGCTTTCAGCTCTGGAATCTCCTCTTTCGCTTTGGCCAGGGCGTTTTGCTGTTTGGAGTAGTCGGGATAGGGGGTGTCAGCAGGGATGATGTATTCCTGTTAGATAGGGTGTCGATTTTCGGGGCATCGATGGCGGAGCCTGCCGGAGGCATAACCCCTCAATCGACGCGGGGTGTCCATGTATTCCGACGCTAACCTTTCAGATACAGTGCGGGACTTATAGCCCCCCGATCCCTTGCATGTGTTAATCAGCCTCGAAAAGGCATTGAGCTTGTCTGAGTTGAGGATTAGTGAGCAATTTTCTAAAGTTTTCTTTTGGTAGAGATCTTTAAAATCCACAATAGCTACTTCCCTGGTTAAAGAGGGATTTGAGTCGGCTTATGTCTTCCATCTGATGTCTGATTGCTATATGATAATCATCCCAGAAAAATGTGGGCACCGCAATCGAGATAGCAGCTGATCCCTGTATATTTAAGCTATTGGCCATTACTGTATAGATGACAGCCTGTAGGGGAAGGGGTGGAGTCCGTAGACTCTGTAGATTCTCAGGTACTCGATCTGCTAGCCATGGATCAAATCATTAGAAGAAGTAAACAGAATCAAAAAACTTGCTTTCAGAATAAAAGGATTTAAAGTTTGTCTAGCAGTTCTCCCTGTCTTTACTCCTGTCAAATCGACTCCTGTACAAAACCAATATGACATATCAATCTACTAATGATTTCATCCTCTAATCCCCGTATAGCCATTATGGGAGGCACTTTCAATCCGGTGCATCTGGGGCATCTAATTATTGCGGATCAGGCACTGCGCCAGTTTGATCTCGATGGGGTGCTCTGGGTTCCCGCCGGAGATCCGCCGCACAAAGCCCTAGCTCCAGGAGCTTCATCTCAGGATCGACTGCATATGGTCAAGCTGGCCATCGCCGATCATCAGCAATTTCAATACAGCGATGTCGAAATCCGGCGGCCAGGACGTTCCTATGCACTGACCACGCTTGAGGCTCTCTCTGAACAACACCCTGAGACGGAATGGCATTGGATCCTGGGGGTGGATGCTTTGCGGGATCTGCCCAGCTGGTATGGCGTTGAAAAAGTCGTAAAACTGTGTCAGTGGATCATTGCCCCCAGGGTCTGCCCAGATCAACCGGAGGATGTCGCAGCAGCCGTCAGCGAAACCCTTCCCTTGCGTTATCAAATCCTCAACGCGCCTTACATTGAGATTTCTTCCACATTTATTCGTGAGCAGATCCAGCAACAAGGATCGATTCGCTATCTGGTGCCTCCTAGTGTGGAGGATTATATTCACCAAAAGAATTTATATCGAGATGAAAATGGATGAATGGCTGCACTTCATTTTTGAGTTGGCGCTCCAGAGATTCACCATTGGGAGGAGCGATCGGGATGATTGTAATGGGCAGTCAAGTTATAGATTATTCCCAGATCAGGGGGAATGTTATACCCCAACTCTCGGCCAATGGTGAGCAGGGAAGGGAAGAGCTTGCTGAACTGATCCAACCAGGAGTGCGATTCTGCGGAGGAGGAAGGTACCTGTGACATTGATGATTTCGCCTGAAGTCACCCTAATCAATACTGAGTCCATCCAGAGATACCTGGGGCTGGAGTCGTGGACGCAGAGGCGCTGCCTTGACCAACCGTTCCCGTTGCTGCTGGATCTGGAAGTATTTCTGCCAGTTCTCCACAATTTCAATGGTGGTGCCTCCATGCTGGGTCATCCGCTTCCTGACCTTACAGAGCAGGGGCGTATTCACACACACCCCCGAGACGATCACCTGACCCTTGCTCAGGGCTGGCAGTTCCGTGAGCAGATCGCGCCCGGCGGCCTCGACACTGTGGCGCAGATTTTCCTGATCGGTAGGATTGACGATTCGCATTAAAAACTGACTCATGCACTGGGAAAGGATATCTGAGTCCAGCTTGCCGGGGCGTTGTGTGATCAGACCCACCCCCAGACCAAACTTGCGGCCCTCACTCAGGATCGTGCGCAGGACCTGCTTGCAGCGGGAGGGTTCATGGGCGGGAGCAAAGCGGTGGGCTTCTTCGATCAGAATAAACACTGGATAGGGCAAATAGTTCTCGTCGGTTTCACTGATGCGACCTTTGTGGGTGTTCATGCGGGCGTGATTGGCCTGCCGCAGGATCGCGGCGGTGATCACCTGCTGCTCCTCCTGGCTGATCTCATTCATCTGCAAAATCGTCACCTGTCCAGGTTCAAATAAATCGCGGGGGGCCAGGTGTTCAATATTGCTGAAGTAGGGGGAGCGCTCGATCTGCTCTAGCTTCCATTCCAAGGCGGCAGCAGAACTGCCCTGGGAGCCATCCTGTTGGGAATCTGCTTCATTGACTGCGTCGATCAGATCTTGAATCGTCCAGCGGTGCTGACTGAACTGAGTGGTGCGATGAAATGCTTTTTCTAGAAAGGACTTCTGCCGTTCTGACATTTCTGGCAGCAGGGTGAGAATATCAAAAAAGTTGAGAGAAGACACCCGGATCTTGATCTCTTCGGGGCTAAGCACCTGCACCTTGGGTCGATAGCCATCTTCTCCCCAGAAATCAGTATTGGTTTGCATTTCTGCTAGCGTGTCGTACTCCCCATGGGGATCCAGGATCAGGACCGCCGCGCGGTTTTTGGGCAGGAGCAATTCTTCAATAAGCACGCCAGCGGTGTAAGACTTCCCCGATCCGGTTCCCGCCAGAATGGCCAGGTGGGTACTGACCATTTCCTTCACATCCAGGACCACAGGTACATGTTCATCCACCCGCAGTAGTAAGCTGCCCAGGTGGGCTCCGCCCTGCATGTGGATATCCCGTTTATTCAGCACCGATCGCAACATCTCAGCCGAGGCCAGAAACACCTTTGCCCCCGGATCGGGGGGGCGGCGGGGGTTGATGAACCCCATGGCTTCATGAAAATACCCGATCACCTCCACAGTTACCCCATAGATCTCGGGATTTTTCTCCTTAAATCCCACCAGGGCCACTATCGTACTGGGGTCGATGGCAGTGTCAGCAAAAATGCGATCCGGCAGGTGATCCAGAAGCTGTAATGCTGCGATCTTGCCAATGATATTCAGATTCTGTTCCGGCAACTGGTAATAAACAAACTCCCCCACTTTGACATTTTTGGTGTCGGAGGTAATGAAGACGTACTGATTGGCCGTCTCTCCGGGGCCTTTGACCGTGCCGATCACATTGCTCATTATCGCATTGCTCCCATCGTCATTTTCCACGACAGCTCTTTACCGAGTATTTCCAGAGCCCGACGCTGGCTGCCAAAAAACATCTGACTGATCTCGCTCAGAACCTGGTAGATCAGCTGATGAGCAAATGGCCCCCCACAATTCATCAGCAAACCATAATAGGCAAATTGAGGTGCTCCACTCCGATCTTGATGAAACTGATAAACTTCCTCTTCGCTCATTTTATAGGCTAATGTATTGACCGGCACTACTAATCGAGGAATTCCCTGCTGACCGTAGACATGCAGCTTTTCTTGGAGGGCGAGAACTCTTTCTGGGGGTTCCAGAGTCCCGATTAAAACAACCGATAAGAGGGTCTTGATCTCACTTTGGAGATCGGGGGCATAAATCAGACTGGGTTCACTGGAAAGTCGTGGTCCTGAGTTGAGAAAAGCTGGATTAAAAAGTTGCGTGTTGTAAATGACCCCTACACCCCAGTGGCGTTGATCGGTTTCCAGTTTGACAAAATTACCAAAACCATAGGCCTCAGGAGAGGGGGGATGTTTAACACTCAGACGATCATCAACCTCCACCACATAATCACAGTGGTTATTGGATTTCACCACTTTGCCCAGTCTCATCGCACCCGCCTCCGTTGCAGTTTACTCACCATTTTTCGCGAGAGCCGTAGAGGTAATCGTTCTCGATCTGACCAGTCCTGCAGCAGTCGCATAAACCCATTTCGATCCTCCGCCCGCAGCAGCGCTGTCTGATCCGCTGTTTCCAGAACATAGGGATAGCCTTTGCCAATGATCACCTCACAGCGCACCAGGTCTACCACCCAGTCCAGCAGTCCCTGTTCAAAGATCCAGGCCGGAATTTCCAGGCGCACCGGGTAACCCTCGTGGGTTTTCAGATAGACAAAACCGATGCGATTGCTCATTTCCTGATACTGCGACAGGATGCTGGCGTGACCCTGCTGGGTACCACTGCGACAACAGGTAAAAAAAGGCGTACGTTCCCCCCATTTCAGAAGACTATCCAACAATTGGGCGTCGTGGATCACCGGGGAATCGGGGAGATCTTGCAAATGCTTCAGCATCTGGGTCAGATCGCGGGTGTAGGTGGTGTCGATATAGCCAATCACGGGAACACGGTGACGTTCGCTGGCCCGCAGCAACTGTAATATCGACTGAACGTATACTTCCTGAATCCTGGGTTCAAAGGGTTCCGCAAAGGTGGCCACCAGAGCCCCATCGTAAAAGGCCAGACAGCGGTTCTCCTGGCTGCGTGCCTCGATATATTCCACCAGCCGCTGTAATTCCATCGCAGATCGGTGCATGTTGATGAGCTGGGTGCGGGGTTCGCCACTGTTGCCCCCCAGATCCTGAGGAGTTAAGACATCCACCCGAATATCTTTGTGATAGATGCCCTCCGGACAGTGGAAATTCTCGTACCACCCGATCTGGACCAGGGCAATGGGCAGGGAAATATCTTTATCCAGGTAGAGCTGCGATCCATCCACGGCAAAGGTGGGGATCTTCCGGATGGTTTCACTCACCCAAGCGAGACTGTCCTCATGACTGGACCATTGCTGGGTAAATGGGAGGCACCACTGCTTCTCGAAATCCCATTCTCTGGTGGCCAGTGCCCCTGGATAGGCAAATCCTGACAACCGTTCCGCCATCCCCAGGCTGGAGCAGTTCACCAGATCCGCCATGGCCTCCTGATAAAGCTGACGGTGGCGGGCAAGATGCCCATCAAAGTCGGTAAATGCCTCCCGTTTTTGATCCAGGATCGTGAGAATTTGACCGGATCTAATCACCATGATGGTTATCCCCCCGTTCCACCCGAATCACATGCTCAGTGATCTGTTCAAAGGTGTCGTCGTGGCTAATCACAAACACTTGTTCAAACGCCCGGATCCCGCTGATGGCCTCTGCTAAGCGTTGTCGCCGTGTCTGATCCATGTTGGTGGTGGGCTCATCAAAAAAGGCGATGTCCAGATCCCCCAGCACCTTGAGCAGAGCTAAGCGTACCGCCAGTGCTGCACACATCTGCTCCCCTCCCGAAAGACTGAGAAAGCGGCGCTTCGGCTGTCCTCCTTCCTGCACCGTGATGTCATAGTCAGCTTCCCAGGCCAGGGACACATTGGGACGGTTGAGAATCTCGCGGAAAAGCTGATCCGCCACCTGGTTAATAGACTGGAGGTAGAGCTGGGTAATGCGTGGCCCCGCCTTTTTATACACTTCGCGGATGGTTTTGATGAACCGATGCAGCTTTTCCTGGCTTTTCAGTTCTGTTTCCTGGTGTCGCAGTTGCTGGTTCACGCCCTCCAGGTGTTGTAGCTGGGTTTTCAGCTTCTGCAGTTGAGGCCGGAGTGACTGGAGTTGGGTGCTGATGCGGATCTGTTCCCCCTCCCCCTGCTGATGGGCGGCTTTTACCTGTTCATGTCGTTCGCAACTGTAGCGGTGTTCCAGAGCCTGCCGTTGCTCTTGCAGCTGCTGGGCTTGGGTGAGCAACTCCTGATGCTTGGCCTGCTGATCCTGCAGGGTTTGCTGACAGCGGGGAAGGGTGGTGGCCACCTCCACCGCCTTGAGATGACGTTCATAGTCGGGGCGATGGCGTTCCAGCTGGTTCTGTTGCTCCTGGAGGGCTTGATCCAGACCCGAAAAGGCACTCAATTCCTGCTCCAGGGCCTGTAACTGCATCTGCGACTGCTGGATCTGCTCCTGGACCTGTTGAGATTGCCTCTGTAGCTCGGGTTGCTGCTGCAATTCCTCCTGGAGACGCCGGATCTGGTTGATGGGATCCCGCAATTCCTGGAGTCTGGCGTTGATCTGAGCCTGGCGCTGGTTGATTTCCTCCAGGGATCCCACCTGCTCCTGCAGAGTTAAAAGTGCGGTCTGGGCTTGCTTCCCCTGGGTTTCAATCGCCTGCAACTGATGTTCCGCCTGCTGCAGTTCCCGCTCTCGCTCGGTCAGGAGTGTTGCCTGGGCCTGGGCCTGCAAATAGCGCTGCTGATCGCCCTGGTGTTGCTGCCGAAGCTGCTGCTGGTGGCGAATCTCGGTCTCCAGAGTAGCGGTGGCCTGGCATGCGGAGTCCAGCGCCTGCAGGGTGGTCTGCAGATCTCGTAAACGGTGTTGCAGCTGTTGCCACTCTTCCTCCACCTGGGGACGGTGCTGCAATTCCTGCTGCCGTACCTGCAGCTGAGCCCGCGGATCCTGCAGCTGATCCAGAGCCGACTGAGCTTCCTGGAGCTGTCTTACCAGTGTGGGTCGGGCCTCCAGCTGCCACTCCAGATCCTCCACCTGTTCCTTCACGCCCCGGAGATGGATTTGCAGTTCCCCCTGCTCCCTCTGCAGCGTGGGCAAGTATTCCACCAGAGCCTGGTGCTGATAACAGCGGTGTAATCTTTCCTGAAGATCCTGTTGCTGCTGCCGTAACTTCTCCTCTGACACTTGCTGGGAGAGATCCTGGAGGATCTGATGCACCTGCTGCAGAAGATGCCGGGTGAGGCCACTGCTCTGGGAGAGCACCTCGGGGAGGGGGGCTAACGGGGTCTGGAGCAGGGGAAATTCTTGCTGAATCTGCTGCAATGTCTGGAGAATGATCTGGATCTGGTGCTCCTGCTGGGCCAGATGTTGCTGCCCTTCCTGCAGGATCTGGTGCAGTTCCCCCTGAAATTGCCGGGCGGCGGCCACTCGACTGATCTGAGTCCGGATTCGGTCCAGTTGCTGCTCCCACTCGGCCACACGCGCGATCTCTGTCTGGAGTTGCAACCGCTGCTGAATTAAGGGATCCAGCTCCTGAAGCCGCTGCTGGAGGTTCTGGATCTCTTGCTGTTTCTGTTCCAGCTGGAATTGCAGGGTGTCAAATTGCTGCAGCTGCTGTTGCCCCTGTTGTTGTTTGCCTTCCCAGTCTTGCTTGTTGCAGGATCAGGGGCTGTAAGCGGTTGATATCCTCCTGCAGCTGTGCAAAGCGCTGCCGCTGTTCCTGTCGTCCCGCCTGCTGCACCTGCACCTGATGGATCTCGGCTTGCTGCTGTTCCCGTTGTTTGAGGATCTGTTGCCGCTGTTGCTGGGTCTTTTCGAGTTCCTTCAGGGTTGCCTCTGTCTGCAGAAAGGCTTGATATCCTGCCTCGGCTTCTTGACAGATATGCTGAGCGGCCTGGGCTTCTGCTACTGCCTGACTCCACTGCCGACAGTGCTGTCGCTGGGCCTCCCACTGGGTGCGCAGCAGTTGATACGCCTGCTGTTGCTGGGTGAGATCGGTGGCCCACTGGGTGA
This sequence comes from Synechococcaceae cyanobacterium SM2_3_1, assembly GCA_012030715.1. Taxonomy (GTDB): domain Bacteria; phylum Cyanobacteriota; class Cyanobacteriia; order Thermostichales; family Thermostichaceae; genus JAAUUJ01. The sequence continues at coordinate 7,578 of JAAUUJ010000123.1, forward strand.
GTTGCTGCTGTTGGGCCTGCAATTGCTCCTGTTCCTGGGCCTGGGGGTGCAGTTGCCTAATCGTCTCTTGCACCTGCTGCAGTCGCTGCAGCCGTTCCTGGAGTCGAATTGCCTCACTTTGGATCTGGCGATCCTGTTCCCACAGATGTTGCTGCCGCTGCAGGAGCTGGTGCCGCTGGTGCGATTGCTGATGCAGGAGCTGTAAATGCTTCTCGGCCTCCTGGAAACCCTGGAATCCCTCTCGACTTCCCTCCGCCTCCGTTTGGGCTGCGGTGGCTGCCGCCAGGGCTGCTGCTGCCTGTTGCACCTGGAACGTCTGCACGGCCAGGGTTTGTTGTAGAGACTGCCACCGCTCCTGGAGTTGCTGCAGTTGCTGTTCCTGGGTTTGCAGGTGGGCCAGTTCCGTACTCAATTGGGTCAGGAGGATCTGCTGTTGTTCCAGTGACTGGCTGAGAGTTTGCTCCTGCTGCTGCAAGTGCGTGGCCTCTGCCTGCAAAGGATCCCAGTCCTGCAGTTGTACCTGTAGCAATTCCACCTGATGCTGAGCGTTTTTAACCTGGCCCTCACTGTAGCGCTGCAAATTGAGCAGATCCCGAAACAGGCGCTGGTACTCTTCCACCTTAAGAATCCGATCAAAGGTCTCTTTGCGTTCTCGCGGTGGTTTGAGAAAATCAGAAGTAAACAGCCCCTGTGGCACCCCCAGGGTGGTGGTAAACAGACGGGCAAGATCCGTGCCTTCCGGGATCCCCATCTGCTGGCGCAGCCACTTCAAGACATCCTGCTTCAGTTCATGATCCAGGCGCTCGTGTAACTGCGGATCGTAAATGACATAGCCAGTGGTGGTGTGGCGTCTAACTTCATAGGTGCGTTCATCCCAGGCAGAAACCAGTTGCACCGCCACCTGAGCGGCAGTAGCTCCAGAGCGGATCAGTTCTTCTTTGGTGTAGGGTGTGGTGTCAAATAAAACCCAGGCAATCGCTTCTAAAATGCTGGTCTTGCCTGCCCCGTTTTCACCACAGATGGCATTGATGCCTCCCTCAAACTGGAAGTAACTATCGGCATGGGACTTAAAATTCTTTAAAGCCACCGAGAGGATCCGCACTCAGTCCTCCTCTTGATTCAGATCATTTAGATCTGCATAGGACTGACGCAGGTGCTGGTACAGGATCTCCTCCGGCTGTTCCTCCAGCACCATCTCCTTCAGCCCCAGGAGTAGTTTGGCCAGTGGACCACTGTGGGCACGGTAGCGGGACTGACTGGCCAGGATATCGGTAAACACCTGGGCTTCAATGGCTCCCCGCTGTTCTGGATCTGCTGATTGAGCGACGGTGTTGTAGTCCAGGCTGTCGGCCTCAAACCGAAACAAGGCCCGCAGTGCCCCTGTCCTGGCCTGAATCTGCTGCTGCAGCTGGCGCTGATCCAGTTCATGGCGAGCAAACCCCACCGTTCCCACCAGCTTGACCTCCACGATCGGTGCCGTAGGCAATTGCCAATCCTGCTGTTGCAGGAGGTCCAGGGTAGCGTCCTGGATCTGTTGGGGGGTTTCCCGACCCTGGGCTTCCACCTGCAGGCGATAGCAGGGGCGTTGATAGTAGTCCCTGACCAGCTCTGCCTGGATCTGCGCCCCCTCCACCCGGACCAGAAAGGCACCCCGCTCGTATTCCGTTTCCGCCATGCTGTTGGCTTCAACCGATCCAGGGTTATAGATCCAGCCCTCCGCCGTGTAGCTTTTATGGATGTGTCCCAGGGCCAGATAGTTTACCCCTGCCTGTTGCAGTGGCAAGAGATCGGCGTAACGAAGGGCACCACTGTAGCGAGCGATCTGTCCCTCTAGCCCATGGTGAAACATCAGGATCGTGCTGCCATCCTCTGCAGGCAAAGTGGCAATGGCTGCCGCCAGGGCTTGAATCGATCGGGGAGCCGAAGCCCAAACCAACTGGATCCCACCACCCTTACGCCACAGTCCAGATCCAGATAGCCCCCCCGTTTCCGCTGTGGATCCCAGGGGGTTAACTGTAGCCCCTCCGAAGTAAACTCGGGCTCCAGTAACCTCAGAAGATCATGATCCGCCAGATAGCGTAGCCAGCTGGTTTTGACGCCGTAGGGACGACTGTCGTGGTTTCCCTCAATCGCCAGCACCGGGATCCCTGCCTGTTTCAGCAGATTTAAGGCACTTTCTGCCTGGTTGAGCACATTGGGTAGGATCGAGCGGTACTCAAACAGGTCTCCAGCAATCAGCACAAAGTCAACGGCTCTGGCCACTGCATACTGTTGCAGCAGATCAGAGAAAGCCAGATAAAAGTCCCGAGAGCGCTCCGGGCTGTCATAGCGGTCAAAGCCCAGATGGACATCTGCCACATGCAGAAATGTCGCTCCTGCTGATGTCACGATGGAATCTATCCTCTCGCAAATTGCCCACAAGTGTAGCAGACTGCTAGATATGGAGTGTACATAGGCCCATCGCCCCTGACAAGCCAGCGAGCACCACTATCCCCAGGGTGGGCTTAATCCTCCCGATAGAGACTAATGCCCGTGGGAGCCGTCTGGGTGGTAAACACCTCTAGATCTGGATCTTCCTGCTGTAAAGTTGTGGCCGCCTTTTCCGCCACGTCCAGAGAGGGCATCAATCCAAAGACAGTCGGTCCAGATCCAGACATCATACTGCCCAGGGCCCCCAGCTTCATCAGGCGTTGCTTCAGGTGGGAGACTTGCGGATGGTGGGCCAGGACAGGTTTTTCCAGATCATTGTGCAGGTGCTGGGCAATATCACTCAGGTGCTGAATATTCAGGGTTTGCAGCATCTGGTTGCGCTGTTGAGGCGATTGGGAGTCCTGGGGAAATTCCTGATAGGCACGGTAGGCCCAAGCGGTGGAAACCGACAGAGAGCGGGGTTTAGCCAGAACCAGCGGCACCTCTCCCAGATGCAGTAAAGGCTCCAGCACTTCCCCCCGGCCTGTCGCCAGCTGGGTTCCCCCAGAAATACAAAAGGGCACATCCGATCCCAGCTGCGCCGCCAGCGTTTGTAGGTCTGCAGTGATCAGCCCCAGCCCCCACAACTGGTTTAACCCCACCAGCACCGCAGCCGCATTGGTGGATCCACCCGCCAGCCCTGCTGCCACCGGAATGCGTTTTTCAATGTGGATATTTACACCTCCAGGACAGGGGTAGGTGGAGCGCAAGAGGTGGGCTGCCCGGTAAGCAAGATTCTGGTGATCCAGGGGAATGTCAGGATGGGCAGACTGCAGCTGGATACCACTGTCAGTCAGGGTGAGGTGCAGGTGATCCGCCAGCTCGACACTCTGGAGGACCATCGCCACCTCATGGTAACCATCGGCACGCTGCCCCAGAATTTCTAGATACAGGTTGATCTTGGCGCGGGCCGCCAAAGTGCAGGACTGCATCGTGCTTAGATCCCTCCGTTGATTCTTTTCAGTTTCTCACAAGGGTTATCCTCTCCCTCTAGATTCGCCCCAGATTTCTAAAAGCCCAGCAGCGAACGAAACGCTTTACGCAGGCGCAGAAGAAAGATCAGCTGCTGCAATTCTGGATCAATTTCTGGCTCCCGTTGCCGCTGCTCCTTTAATTCCTCCTGGAGCTGGGCATAGTCCTGGGGGGTGAGGGGCTGATTATCGAGCGGGGATTGCAGCCGTAAATTGGGTTGGGCCCGCAGGATCTCTTCTGGGGTGTCTTCCGCGGGAGGGAGGCCAAGGACTGGATCCTGAAGGACCAGAAGCCAGAGGATCGCCCCCAGTATCTTCCGTCTGTTGTGCAGCATGATTGCCCTTCAACTTCAGACTTCCACTACCATCAAGCCATAAAAAAAGCCCCTGTTGGTACAGAGGCTGAAAGTAAAGAAGTGATCACGCTTAGCGCAGATCGGCCATCCGGTAAACGGGCTCAGTTTCGCGATCGAGCCCTTTCTCAAAGCCAGCTGCAGCGGCACGAGCACGACCAGCATGCCAGAGGTGACCGACGAAGAAGAGGAAGCCCAGGATGAAGTTATGTGCTGACAGCCAGCTGCGAGGGCTGGTGAAGTTCACACTGTTCACCTCGGTGGCCACACCGCCTACAGAGTTGAGGGAGCCCAGCGGCGCATGGGTCATGTACTCAACCGCACGACGGGCCTGCCAGGGCTGAATGTCATTATTCAGTTTGTCAATGTCCAGACCATTCGGACCGAGAAGCGGCTCTTTCCAGGGAGCCTCCACATCCCAGAAGCGCATGGTTTCACCCCCGAAGATGATCTCACCCGTGGGAGAGCGCATCAGATACTTACCCAGACCGGTAGGACCCTGGGCCTGACCGATGTTGGCACCCAGGCGCTGGTCACGGATCACAAAGGTGAGAGCTTGAGCCTGAGAGGCTTCGGGTCCGGTAGGACCATAGAATTCACTGGGGTAAGCCGTGTTGTTGAACCAGATGAAGCAGGTGGAGATGAAGCTCATCAGAGACACCGCCGCCAGGCTATAGGAAAGATAGGCTTCACCGGACCAGATGAAAGCACGGCGAGCCCAGCCAAAGGGTTTGGTGAGAATGTGCCAGATCCCTCCCGCGATGCAGATGATCCCGATATAGATGTGGCCACCAATGATGTCTTCCATGTTGTCAACACTGACGATCCAACCCTCACCCCCAAAGGGAGAACGGGTCAGATACCCAAAGATCACGGCTGGATCCAGGGTGGGGTTGGTGATCACACGCACATCGCCACCGCCGGGGGCCCAGGTGTCGTAAATACCGCCGAAGAACATGGCCTTAGCCACCAGCAGCAGTGCTCCCAGACCCAGCAGGATCAGGTGAATACCGATGATGGTGGTCATTTTGTTCTTGTCCTTCCAGTCGTAGCCAAAGAAGGGGAAGGACTGTTCGAGAGTCTCAGGGCCGCGAATGGCATGGTAGATACCACCCAGACCAAGAACAGCAGAGGAAATCAGGTGCAGAACACCCACCACAAAGAAAGGATAAGTGTTCTACAATTTCACCCCCCAGGGCCAACTCCGTAACCCAGGGTGGCAACGTGGGGCATCA